>JBJTGD010000153.1:0-7224 GCA_046093735.1 Acidimicrobiia bacterium
TGTGCCAGGTCGAGGCCACCGTGCCCTCATCGGAGTCGAGCACGCTCACCTGCTCGGAGCCCGGGCCGAGATTGGGGAAGAAGGCGTGGATCTCGATCTCGCCCAGACGGCGACCGAGGGCATTGTGCTCGTCGGGGGTGAGGTCGGGCAGGCGCAGCAACAGCACCTTGTGGCGCACCAGTCCCTCCAGCAGGTCGGCGGCGGGATCGAACCCGAGGACCTCGGCGCCGAGGGCGGGGGACAGTGGCCGGTACTCCATGGCCCGATGTTAGGTTCGCCCCGCACCGGACACCGGGGGACACTCGGGGGACACTCGGGATTCAGGGGGGAACCATGGCACCGTTGGTCGACTACACGGACAAGCGCGTCGTGCTCACGGGGGGAGCGACGGGCATCGGCGAGGCACTGGCCGTGCAGTTGCGCGGCCTGAACGTCGGTCACCTCACCATCCTCGACATCGCGCCGGCCACCAATGCCGACCTCTACATACCCGTCGACCTGTCGGACCGGCACTCCGTCGACGAGGCCATGCGCAGTATCGAGGGCCCGATCGACACCGTGTGCTCCAATGCCGGCGTGTCGGCCCTGCCCGGGGTGCGCACCTGTATGGCGGTGAATGTGGCCGCCTCGCGCCGACTGACCGACGGTCTCATCGACCGGATCACGCCGGGGGGCACCATCGTCTACACGGCGTCGATGGCGGGGAACGGATGGCCGACGCATCTGGCCGAGATCAACCGTCTGCTCGACCTCGCCGACTGGGACGAGTTCCTCGACGCCGCCGAGGCCAGCGAACCGGCCCAGGACGTGTACCCGTTCTCCAAGGCGTGCATGCAGGTGTACACGATGCGCCGCGCCTACTCGGCGATCCGACAGGGTGTGCGCATCAACAGCATCTGCCCGGCGCCGGTCGACACCCCGCTCATGCCCGCGTTCCGCCAGTCGATGGGTGACAAGGCCATCGACTGGAGCGTGTCGGTCCAGGGCAACGGTCGCATGGCCGTGGCCGCCGACATCGCACCGTCGCTGGCCTTCATGGGCTCCGATGCCGCCGCCTTCATCAACGGCGTGAACCTCCTCGTCGACTCGGGCTTCACCGCGGCGATGGTCACCGGGCAGGCCGACTTCAGCGGACTGGCGTGAGCGTCGTCGTCGACCCGTCGATGCATCCGGACGACGGGTTCCATCCGCCGACCTCCGACGATCCCGAGTGGACCGAGACGTGCTGGTTCACCTTCGCCGTGCCCGAGCGCAATCTGTCCGGACAGCTCTACCCCTACTTCAAGACCAATCAGGGTGTGGCCGCCGGCGGCGCCTTCTTCTGGGACGGCTTCGACGAGCGACCCGAGACGTGCCGGTACGCCAAGCAGTTCTGGCACCTGCCGCTGCCCGACCAGCCGCTGACCGACATCTCGTTGGCCAACGGCATCCGCTACCGGTGTCTGGAGCCGCAACGGCAGTGGCACATCGCCTACGACGATCCCGACGGGGGCGACGAGATCCACGTCGACCTGACCGTCACCGGCATCGTGCCCCCCAACATGCTGGGCACCTCGCACGTCGATCAGCCCTGTCGGTACCGGGGCACGGTCGTGCTGCAGGGCGAGGAGATCGACGTCGACGCCTTCGGATTCCGCGACCGCTCGTGGGGGCCGCGGCCCCAGTACGGCCAGGGCATCCACGGCGGGGTGTCGATGCGCGGCGGGTACAGCTACGCCACGGCCAGCGACACCGATGCGTTCCATGCCATCACCATGGACTTCGGTGACGGGGCCATCGCCATCCACGGCTCGTACCTGCGCCATGGCGAGTGGTCGAAGCTGGTCAGCGGCACCCGACGCGTGCTGGAACGCGATGCCGAGGCTCACCCGCGTCGGGTGGAGGTGACCGGCACCGACGAACTCGGCCGGTCGTTCACGGCCGTGGGCGAGACCGCCAACTCGTTGGCCTTCCTCATCAACCCCAACCTGTTCACCATCAACTGTCTCACCCGATGGTCGTTCGACGGGATCGAGTGCTGGGGCGAGGACCACGACAACCATTCGTTCCCCGATGCCCGGGCCCTGTTCAGGAGCGTGCGATGACGAACCCCACCGCACTGGTCACCGGCGCCAGCCGGGGCATCGGCCGGGCCACGGCCATCGCCCTGGCCGAGGTCGGGTTCGACGTGGCCATCACCGCCCGCACGGTCAACGACGGTGATGCGTCGGCCCGCACCGCCGACGGCGCCGTGCTGCCCGGTTCGTTGGCCTCGACCGCGGCCGAGATCGAGGCGTTGGGTCGACGCGCGGTGCAGGTGCCCCTCGACCTGCTCGATCGCGACGCGCTCGTCCCTGCGGTGCAGTCGGCCATCGACGGCCTCGGTTCACTCGACGTGGTGGTCAACAACGCCATCTACGTGTCCTCGGGCGGACCGAAGCACTTCCTCGACCTCTCGTCCGATGATCTCGAGAAGCAGTTGTGGGGCGACCTCACCGCGCAGTTGCTGTTGCTGCAACCGCAGGTGGCGCACATGGTGGCCAACGGGGGCGGGGTGATCGTCAACGTCGGGTCCGGCTCGGGCAAGTACAGGTTGACGATGCCGATCGGGCAGGGTGGCCCGCAGTTGTCGTACTGCGCGGCCAAGGCCGGGTTCCATCGGGCCGCTGATCGACTGGCCTTCGAGTACGGCGATCGCGGTGTCATCGCCTTCACCGTCGATCCGGGCTTCGTGGCCACCGAACGCACGCGCATGGTCACCGAACTGGAGGCCATCGCGTCACGGGGCGTCGAGCCCATCATCGTGGGCCGCACCATCGCCTGGCTGGCCACCACCGGTGTCACCGTCAAGGAGAACGGCGCCTACCTCGAGGCCCAACCGCTGGCCCGCGAGATCGGACTGCTGCCCCCCGACTGACGGCTCGGTCGTGCGGTCAGGCCGACAGCGCCGGTGCCACCTCGCCGAACAGCAACTCGACGTGGCGATCGACGACGTCGCCGGGCATGCCGGCGATGCTGGCCCACAGGTACACGTGCTCGGCCGGGGTGCCCTCGGTGGCCTCGCCGATGGCATTGATGGCATCGGCGGGTGTGAGCACGCGCAGGCCGGGGATCCGTCCGGGCGCGCTCATGCCGCCGGCCAACTTCTCGACGCTCACGGGCCTGGGGTCGGGGGCGCCCGAGCCGGCCACCGCGGCATGGCGATAGGTGTTCAGTTGATGCGCGTAGTGGGGGAGGATGCGGGCCAGAGTGGCCTCGGGATCGTCGGCCACGATGATGTCGAGCATGCCGCCGGTGCGGGCCGTGGCCGGATCGTGTCCGCCCTCGACCAGCCCGGCCCGGTAGGGCTCGAGCAGGGAGCGGTCGAGACTGAGCAGGCCCACGCCCAGTCGACCGGCGCGGGCCGCGCCCTTCGGACCCTGATAACCCAACCAGAGGGGGAACGGCCGCTGCGCCGCCGGTGGCGTGACGACGCCGTCGTCGAGCAGTCGACGGATCTCCCGCACGGCGTCATCGGTGAGGGTGTAGCGCCGGGAGATGTCGGATCCGTACAGCGCGTACTCGCGGGGGCTGTAGCCGGCTCCGATGCCCAATTCGACGCGACCGCCGCTCAACTGATCGACGACCGCCACCTCCTCGGCCACGAGTGGCGCCGGTCGTAACGCCGCGAGGAGCACGGCCGTACCCAGTCGCACGGTGCTCGTGCGCGCCGCGGCGGCGGCGAGGAACGTCAGTGGCTGGGGCAGGTAGCCGTCGGTGAACTGGTGATGTTCGGTGAACCACACCGACCGGGCGCCGAGACGCTCGGCCTCCACGATCACCTCGAGGGTACGGGCGTAGACGTCAGGCCACGGCCGGGCCCACGGCTCGGGATTGCGGATGTCGAAGAACAGCCCGAGTTTCACACCCGCCATCAGCCGCCGACCGGCTTGCGGGCCACGAGCGCGTCGTGGCCGATGGCCGGTTCGATGAAGGGACGGAAGTCGGGACCGCGGCGCAGGTGATGGCCACCGTCGACGTTGATGCAGGTGCCGGTGATCCAGCGGGCCTCGTCGGAGATGAGGAACCGGCACAGGTTGGCCACGTCCTCGGGCTCACCCACGTCCTCCAGTGGCGTGTTGACGATGTACGAGTCGTACACGGCCGAGTCGCGAGGGATGCCCTCCATGATCTCGGTGGAGATGAACCCCGGTCGCACGGCGTTGAACCGCACCTTCACCTCGCCGTACTCGTCAGCGGCGTTGCGCATCATCTCCTCGATGCCGGCCTTGGCCACGCAGTAGGCGCCGAACATCACGTGGGGCACGTGCCCGGCCAGCGAGGACATGCCGATTAACGAACCACCACCGGCGGCGACCATGTGCGGGGTCGAGTACTTCACCGACAGCATCGTGCCCAGCACGTTGAGGTGGAGCACGCGCAGGAACTCGTCGGTCTGTTGCAGGTGGTACGGACCCATGCCGCCGCCACCACCGGCGTTGGCGATGAAGCCGTCGAGTCGCCCGAAGGCATCGACGTGTCCGGCCACCAGGGCGGCGACGTCGTCCTCCACCGTGACGTCGGTGACCTGGGTGCGCACCTGACCGGTCGCGCCCGAGGCGGTGATGCGATCGGCCACCTCGGTGAGCAGGTTCTCGCGTCGCCCGCAGATGGTGACGTCCATGCCGTCGGCGGCGAGACGAGTGGCACAGGCGGCACCGATGCCGGTGCCGCCTCCGGTGACGATGGCGCTACGGCCGGCCAGTGAGGTCATGTCTGCTCCTTGTCTGCGCCGACCGCGCACCAGGCGGCCGGGTCGGGCGCCGGTGTCGACGCCGTTCAGTCGGGTGGTCACTCCGCTCACGATGGTGCGCACGTAGCCGGTGGCCCCCTGCAGCAGACGCTTGCCGTCGGCGGGCAGGTCGTAGGCCATGTAGGGGCGACCGATCTCGAGGCGGTCCATGTCGATGAGGTTCAGGTCGGCCTTGCGACCTTCGGCGATGACGCCGCGGTCGGCCAAGCCGTACAGGGTGGCGGTGTCATGGGTCTGCTTCTTCACCACGTACTCGAGGGGCAGACCCTCGCCCCGGGTGCGACCCTTGGCCCAGACCGACAGCAGGTAGGTCGGGTACGAGGCGTCGCAGATCATGGCGCAGTGGGCGCCGCCGTCGGACAGACCCGACACGCCGGCCGGGTGCAGCAGCATCTCGCGCACCGCGTCCTGGTTGCCGTGGGAGTAGTTGAAGAACGGCACCATGGTCATGGCCCCGGCGCCATGCGCGGCGTAGGCGTCGTAGAGCACCTCGAGCGGATCACGACCAGTGCTGGTGGCGATGGCGCCGATGGAACGATCGGATGTCGGTTCGTAGTCGGGGACGTCTCCCAGCTGGTAGGTGCGGTCCACCATCATCTGGGCCAGCGCGTTCATGCCGTCGAACAGCACCGACGGATCGGACGGCAGGTCGGTCTCCGACAGGATCCGGGCCCGCACCTCAGGGGTGCCGAGCGCGGCGGCCAGTTCCTCACGACCCAACGTGCGGGCCAGTTCGACGTAGGTCGGACGCTTGGAGAAGGCGTGGTGTCCCGGGAAGCCCAGCAACATGCCGAACGGACGCGCTGCCACCTGCGGATAGATCGGTGCGCCGGCCTCATGCGCGGCCAGCGACTCGGCCATGATCTCGCGCCACAGCTCGGGGGCGGCATCCACCTGGATGAGGGCGAACGACACCGGACGGTCGATCTCGGCGGCCAAGCGGCGCATCCACTCCACCTCGGTGCGGGGAGCGACGATGTCCTCGCCGGCCGCGCCCATCGGGGCCAGCTCGAACACGGCCGAACCACCGCGGGCCATGGCCCGACCCAGTCCGAACAGTTCGTCCTCGGCGGCGAACGTGCCGGGCACCGGCTCACCGTTCATGGCCCGGTGCCCGAGCGTGCGCGAGGTGGAGAAGCCGAGCGCGCCGGCCTCCACGGCCTCCTGCACGTGCTTGGCCATCAGGTCGATGTCCTCGGGAGTGGCCGGTTCGTTGCGGGCGCCGCGCTCGCCCATCACGTAGGTGCGCACCGCGCTGTGGGCCAGCTGCACGCCGTAGTCGATGGCCAGCGGCCGCTGTTCGACGCGGTCGAGGTACGCCGGGAACGATTCCCAGCCCCAGGTCATGCCCGCGCTCAAGGCCGTGCCCGGGATGTCCTCCACGCCCTCCATCAGTTCGATGAGCGCGTCCTCGTAGCCGGGACGCACCGGGGCGAACCCCACACCGCAGTTGCCGCTGACGATGGTGGTGACACCGTGCTGGCTGGAGGGTTCGAGCAGTTCGTCCCACGTGACCTGGCCGTCGTAGTGGGTGTGGATGTCGACGAACCCGGGGGTGACCACCAGACCGGTGGCGTCGACGGTCTCGGCCGCCTCACCCTCCAGGCCGCCGCCCCGTCGCACGGCCACGATGACGCCGTCGCGGATGCCGATGTCGCCCACGAACCGGTCGGCGCCGGTCCCGTCGACGATGGTCCCGTTGATGATCTTCAGATCGAACATGGAGCCCCCCTTGTCGCCCACGGACGCTACTACCTGCCCCTGGCGTCACCTCCATGGCCCTCTACGACCCGGCCGATTCCGCCTTCTCGTCCGAGGCCGTCGAGCGGTACCGGCGGCTGCGCCACGACCACCCCCTCTACCGGGACCCCGATCGCCGAGCGCGGGAGCGGTGATGCCATCGCCGAGTACCCAGCGATCCTGCCCTCGGTGGTGATGGGGCGGTTGATCGGGCTGCCCGACGAGATGGTGCCCGTGTGTCGCGAACTCACGGACCGGTTCATGCGACAGGTCGGCGCGCATGCCGTCGATGGACCGGCGGTGCAGCCCTACGAGATCTTCCAGGAACTGATCGACCGGCGCTCGGCCGAGCCCCGTGACGACCTGATGTCGGCGTTCTATTCGACCGTCATCGTGACCAACGTCGGCTGCTCTTCGACGATCCGTCGTTGGCGGGCGACGCGATCGACGAGGTGCTGCGTCTGGCGTCGCCCACCAACGCATCGCCCCGCATGGCGACGCAAGACGTCGTGACTGCACACGGTGCGATCGCCGAGGGCACGCGAGTCCTGTTGCTGTGGCGGGCGGCCAATCTCGACGAGCGCGAGTTCGTCGACCCGGAGCGGTTCGACGTGCGCCGTCGGCCGGCCCGACAGGTCGCGCTCGGCCGCGGTCCGCACTACTGCATGGGCGCGTCGCTCACGAAGCTCGAGGCCCGGGTGGCGGTGGAGGAG
>JBJTGD010000154.1:0-2090 GCA_046093735.1 Acidimicrobiia bacterium
CGTTCCACTTCTACCACCGTCCCATGGTCGAATCGACGGTCTCGACCCCCGACCTCGCTCCCCTCCGAGATGAGAACGGTCGCAAATACTCCGTCCCCCACGAGCACCGCTGTGATCATCTGCAGGTACCGCGATTCGAAAAGCGTGAGATCGACCCGGTCACCCGGCAGGAACGCAGCACCGAGTGGGAAGACGGGCCACTCGCCGTCGAGGCTCATGGGGCCAATTGATCCGCGCGCGGCGTCGCACGCGCGAGCGCAAGTGAGTCGGCCACCGCGTACCAGACCGGCCTGTACCGGCCGCGTTCATCTGCTCGCGGCGCGTTCAGCACGAGGACGAACCGAACCGGGTCGCCCTCGGCGACGGGGACGAAACCCACGAGTGCCTTCACACCCGACAAGGTCCCGGTCTTGGCGGTCAAGCGCCCAGCCACGGACTCACCCTCGAAGATGTCCCTCAACGTTCCCGTCTCGCCGGCCACGGGCAGCAACCCGGCGAGCTCTGCACCGAACCGCTCGAGGAGCCCGGCGAATGTCGAGCATGGAACCCTGTTCTCCGACGACAGCCCCGACCCGTCGACCACAACGAGGTCCTTCGCCAGTCCCCACTTCCCCATTGTTTCCGTCACGACTTCGGCGCCTGCGCTGGTGGATCCGAGTCCCTTGCCCTCGAAGCCGATCTCCTTGAAGATCAATTCGGCGGCGTTGTTGTCGGAGTTGACGAGCATCTCCTGGAGAACAGCAGTCAAGGGCAGCGATTGCACCGCCGCGATCGACGGCACATCGGCGGGCAACACGTCGTGGGCTGGCACCCCGTCGATCACGACCCCCCGAGCGGCGAGCAACTGTCTCAACATCTCGGCGGCCGCCACCGCCGGATCATCCGGCTTCTGTGCGGCGCCGAAGACAGATCCGTCATCGACCATCAGGGCACCGAGTGGACCAGCCTCAAGGACATGGAACGACGACGGCCAGGAGGCAACGAAACGTTCCGCGTCGTAGCGAGTGTCGACGCCGATGATGTTGCCCGTCACGCGCCTCAACCCGGCTGCCACAGCAGCGTCGGCGATCTTCTCGAGTGCCGTGCCGTTGAAGGTCGGATACTTCTCGGTCGAGGGATATGCCGCGGTGTGCAGGACCGGATCCCCTCCTCCCACCAGCCAGAGACCGGCTGCGTCGCCTCCCGGACCGATCGAGCCGTGGATCGTCGTCTCCCACACATGATCGGCCCCCAGCACCTCGAGCGCAACCGACGCCGTCACGACCTTCATCGCCGACGCCGGCACGAGCGACAACGACGACGCGACCTCACCCAACCGCTCGCCCTCCCAGTCGACGACTGCGCACGATCCGTCGGGCACGCGACCGAGCGACGTCGCGAGAGATCGCACCACGCGCCCCACGCGCGCCATGTGCGAAAGCGTCACCGGGGTGCGACGCGCGCTCAAGACGGGGACACTCGGTGCATCCACCTGGGCCGATGCCGTCACCGCCACGACCCTCTCGGACACCGAGCCCGCCAGGACACTTCCCGTCAGGAGTGCCGCCGCGCCGACGGCACCCACGATCGACACCACGCGCACCGGATTGTCGGCCCGGCGGCTGCGACGTGGAGACGCGCGGCGACCCGCGCGCGGGTCAGCGTCGGGCCACACCGATGTGCACCGCGTAGCGGTAGAGGTGACCGAGCGCCACCACGGCGCGGTTCCCGCTCTGGTAACAGAGCCGACCGTGCGCACGGGTCGTGGCCACGCCCGGGTTCTCGGGGTCGGCCACGGCGAGTTCCGTCGCCACCAGGATCGGTTTTCCCGTCGCAAGGCTCAGTTCGTGAGCGGCATCGGCGAACCGTGCGTCCTGGCGCTCGTGGTATTCGACGATTCGCTCCAGACCGTGATCGGGATAGAAGGCTCCCTCGCGCATCAGGCGCGCTTGGTTCGACTGGATGCCGATGCCCAGATATACGACTGCATCGACGAGCCGATGATTGGCGATCAACGACATCACCTCGGGGATGGTGTCCCGCGTCTCGCCACCGGCGCAGTCGACCGGGTTGTTGCGGCTCCAGCGCGGCGGCAACTTGGTGTCGATCTG
>JBJTGD010000155.1:0-7563 GCA_046093735.1 Acidimicrobiia bacterium
GCGAAGGTGAGGGGGAACAGCACCGGGAAGGCCATCAACTGTGCCGTCTCGCTGTTGGGCGCCGACAGTCCGACGTAGGCGAAGGCCCCCGAGATGGCGAAAGCGAACAGGATCAGCAGCACGAAGGCCTCGAGGTAGCCCAGCAAGGAGGTCTGCACCCGGAATCCGACCAGATAGCCCACGGCGGTGATGAGCAGGATCACGAAGACATTGCGCACCGAGTCCGCCGCCGTGCGTCCGAACAGCACCGCCGAGCGGGCCATTGGCAACGACCGGAATCGTTCGATGAGACCCTTCTGGAGATCCTCGGCGAGACCCACGCTGGTGCTCACCACGCTGAACAGCACGGTCTGCACGAAGATGCCGGGCATGAGGTAGTTGACGTAGCTCATCCCCGGGGTGGAGATGGCACCGCCGAACACGTAGCGGAACAACAGCACGAACATGATCGGCTGCACGCTGGAGAAGAACAGTTGTTCCGGTATGCGCACGTAGGAGATGAGGTTCCTCTCCATCACCACCCAGGTGTCCGACAGGACGCGCACCGGACGAGGACGTCGTCGCGGGACTGCCGTCGCCACCGCGGCCACCATCGCTGGCGTGGTTGCGCTCATCGCACCATCTCCTGCTCCTCGTCGGCCGTCTCGGCCCGGTGTCCCGTCAGATCGAGGAAGACGTCGTCCAGGCTCGGTTCGCGCAGGGCCATGGTGACCGGCGACAGTCCGGCCTCGTCGAGGCGGCGCAGTGCCACCATCACCTGTTGAGGCCCGGCCTCCACCGGCAACTCCAGCAGATGGTGTTCGAGGATCGGCGGCGACGGCCAGTCGCCGATGAACAGGTCGCGGGCCCGGGCCGCGTGCTCGGCATCGACGAAGGTGAGATCCAGCATCGTCTCCCCCAACCGCGACTTGAGCGCCGCCGGGGTGCCCGAGGCGATCACGGTGCCCCGATCCACGACCACGATGTCGTCGGCCAGTCGATCGGCCTCCTCCAGGTACTGCGTGGTGAGCAGCACCGTCGTACCCTCGGCCACCAGATCGACGACGATCTCCCATACTGCGCTGCGGCTGTTGGGATCGAGACCGGTCGTCGGCTCGGCGAGGAACAGCACCGGCGGCTTCACGATGAGGGCCGCGGCGATGTCAAGCCGCCGACGCATGCCCCCCGAGTAGGTCTTCGACGGCCGGTTGGACGCCTCGGTGAGACGGAACCGTTCGAGGAGGTCGTCGGCGATACGGGTGGCGTCACGTCGCGACAACTGGAACAACTGTCCGATCATCCGCAGGTTCTCCCGCCCGGTGAGGTTCTCGTCGACCGCGGCGTACTGACCGGCGAGGCCGATGCTGGCCCGCACTCCATCGGGGTTGCGCACCACGTTGAGACCGTTGACGGTGGCCCGACCCGAGTCGGGCACGAGCGTGGTGGTGAGGACGCGCACCGTCGTGGTCTTGCCGGCGCCGTTGGGGCCGAGCAGGCCGAGGACCGTTCCCTGCGGAACCGAGAACGAGACGCCGTCGAGCGCCCTGACGTCGCGACCGAACGTCTTGACGAGTTCGACGGCCTCGATGGCGGCCGTCATCCGAACGAGACCTCGCGGCGGGCCATGCGCCACCCTTCGGCGGTGCGTCGGAGCGTGTCGCGGTAGGAGCCCATCAACTGCAGCCGCGGCGCGGTGTCGGTCTCGACGTAGAACATCCAGTAGGAGTCGGCCACAGCCGTGTCGGCGTCGGGGAACTCCACGGCGGTGGAGCCGATGACATGACGGGTGTTGCTCCCCGGCCCCACCCCACCGGCGGCGCGTCGCTCGATCGATCCGGCGAGGATGTCGGAGCGACCATGACGGGGCGAGCCCGGCATCAACCAGTCGGCATCCTCGGTGAACAACGCGGCGTACTCCTCGCACGACCCGAGTCCGTCGGCGTACTGGGCGAGACGCACGATGACCCTGTGCACGTCGGCCTCGTCGGCCGCCCGTTCTCCTCTGTGTCCGTCCGCACCCATGCGCACCTCCGGTCCGAGACCGTACCCCCGTGGCGTTCCGTGCGAGGATGCCCGCATGGAGATCTCGATCGGAATCTGTCCCGGCCCCGACGCCGTGCGCCTGGCCCGATTGGCCGAGGAACTCGGCTACCGGCGGGCGTGGATGTATGACTCGGCCGCACTCTACGAAGACATCTGGATCAACATCGCCAATGTCGTGCAGGCCACCGAACGCCTCGATGTCGGTACGGCGGTGCTGGTGCCCAACCTCCGCCACGTGATGACCACAGCGTCGGCCATCGCCACCATCGAACGCATGGCCCCCGGTCGCCTCATGGTGGGACTGGGCACGGGTTTCACCGCCCGCATGGTGCTGGGCAAGAAGGCGCTGTCGTGGAAGACCTTCACCGAACACGTCGAGAACCTGCACACGTTGCTGCAGGGCGGCACCGCCAGCGTCGATGGCGCCCGGGCCCAGATGGTGCACATGCCCGGGCTGGCCGCCGATCGTCCGATCGACGTGCCGTTGCTGGTGTCGGCCATGGGACCAAAGGGACTGGACATCACCGCCGACCTCATCCAGCGGAAGGTGTGCACCGGTCTCATCGACGTCGCCGGCGTCGAGGGCCCCTACGGCCACCACGTGCAGATGGTGTCGGGCACGGTGCTCGAGCCGGGCGAGTCCGCTGGCTCCGACCGGGCCCGTGAGGCAATCGGTCCGTGGTACGTCGTCTCCTACCACGGCGTGTGGGAGGCGTTCCCCGACGGGTTGCCCGGCATGGCTGGTGGCGCCGAATGGTTGGCCGATGTGGAGGCGACGCGACCGGTGGGCGAGCGTCACCTGACGGTTCATCGGGGCCACATCACCCATGTCACCGAACGTGACCGCACCGTGCTCGACCTGGCCACACCCGAGCAGTTGGCGTCCTGGGGTTGGGTGGGCGAGGCCGATGCCATCCGGGCCCGGGTGGACGCCGCCCGCTCGGCCGGTGTGTTCGAGATCCTCTACACCCCGTCCGGTCCTGACCTCGAGCGCGAGATGCGCGCCTTCGCCGCCGCCACCATCGGCTGACGTGTCGTTGCTCTGAGATGACTCCCGACCGCGACCGACGATCGAGTTGGCGGGCAATGTTCGGTGTGGTGCCCGATCACGGACTGCATCGTCGCCCCTCCGACGTGCTGCGCGTGCTCGCCGGTGTAGTCGTGTTCATCATCGGCACCGTGGGCGCCGTGAACTACTCGTCGTGGGAACGCACCGCCCACGACGTGGTCTCGGCCGTGCCCCGTCCGGTGCTGCGTGCCTTCGGCTTCGCCAACGGTGCCGGACTGGCCATCGGTATCGGCGTGGTGCTCGTGGTGGCCCTCGCCGTGCGTCGACCCCGATTCATCGGCGCCGTCCTGCTCGCCATCGTGAGTGGCGGTGCGGTGGCGGTCGCTCTGCAGCACCTCATCGATGCCCCCGGAGCCGTCGACGCCACATCACGGGGGTTGAAGGACTACCCGCAGTATCCCGCCATCGGTCTGGTCATCACCGCCGCGGTGTTCTTCGTGGCCGCGCCGGAGATCACCCGCCCATTCCGCCGACTGCTCACGTGGAGCCTCGTGGTGGTGGCGGTCGGCACCATCGCCGAACGAGAGGGATACCCCAGCGGGATCCTCGGTTCGCTCGCCCTCGGGTGGGTCCTCGCCGCCGCGCTGCATCTGATCCTCGGCTCCCCCGACGGCATGCCCGACCCGACCGAGATCGAACGCGACCTCGCTGCCGTCGGCGAGGACGTCACCGATCTCACGGCCAGTCGGTCGCAGACCTGGGGCGCCCGGTCGTTCACCGGACGTCGCCGAGACGACCATGTGCGGGTGGTGTCGATCGGTCGCGACGCCACCGACGGCCAACTGCTGGCCAAGCTCGGGCGGTGGCTCTGGTACAAGGACTCAGGGCCGGGACTGGCGCTGACCAACCAGCAGGAGAGAGAACACCACGCCTTCCTGTTGCTCCTGGCCGAGCGCCGTGGAGTCGCCGTGCCCCGGGTCGTGCTCGCCGGACGCATCGGTGAGCGGCGTGACGCCACGCTGTTGGCCACCATCTCGGCGGGTACCACCTTCGCCGACGACGAGCATGTCGACGTCACCGATGCGGTGATGGCGTCGATGTGGAGCGAACTCACGAAGTTGCACGCCACGGGCATCGCCCACGGCGGGATCTGGGCCGGACAGTTCCGCAGTCGCGACGCATCTTCGGTGGAGTTCACCGATCTGGCCACCGCCGATGCCGATCCCGATGACGACGCGTTCCTGGCCGATCAGGTGGCACTGCTGGTGACCACTGCGGAACTGAGCACCGAGGACCGTGCCGTCGCCGTGGCGCGCCCGGCGGTGGGTGTGTACGGCAGCGTCGCCCTGCTGCCGGTCCTGCAGACCTCCGCACTGTCGCGGGTGAACCGGCGCACGGCGGGCAACGCCAAGAAGCGGTGTGCGGCACTGCGCACCGCCATCGCCACGTCGACCGACACCGAGGCGCCGAAGCTCACCGAACTGCGGCGGGTAGCGCCCAGTTCGATCGTCATCGCCGCCTTCACCATCCTCGGCATCTACCTGTTGATCGGTGAGTTCTCGCACGTCGAGTGGGGCTCGATGTTCCGCGGGGCCGATTGGTGGTGGCTGCCGGCCGTGATCCTCTTCGCGCAGGTGCCGATCCTCGGTCTGTCGCTCTCGGTGTTGGGTTCGGTGTCGAAGAAGTTGCCGCTGCGCCCCGTGCTGCTCCTCGAGGTCGGCACCAAGTTCACCGGTCTCGCCGGTGGTGGCGTCACCACCATCGCCCTTCAGGTGCGGTTCTTCCAGAAACAGGGCCTCGCTGCGGCTGTGGCCGTCACCTCCAGCCTGCTCAACTCGGTGGCCTCCGGCACGGTAGAGGTGGTCGTGCTCACGGTGGCCATCCTCACCGGGGCCGGCTCGTTCCACATCCCGACGAGCGGCGTCGGGGGCATCGCCTCCAAGGTGTTCATCGTCGTTGCGGTGCTGGCCGTGCTCACCGCCATCGCCTTCGGGATCCCGGCCCTTCGTCACCGAATCGGCGGGCTGATCTTGCCCCAGGTGCGGTCGGCGTGGGGCAACCTGCGCGGCGTCATGCGTGATCCACGCAAGGGCACGCTCATGCTGGGTGGCAACCTGCTCTCGCAGGTGTTCTACGCCATGGTGCTGTGGGCGGCGCTGCACATGTACGGCAACGACCTCGGACTCATGCAGTTGATCATCATCAACACGGTCGCCTCGGTGCTCGGGGGCATCGCCCCGGTGCCCGGCGGCATCGGGGTGATCGAGGCCGGACTCATCGCCGGGTTCACCGCCGCCGGCGTGCCCGATCAGGCCGCCATCGCCACCACGTTCACGGCCCGTCTGTTCACCGCCTACCTCCCGCCGATCTGGGGCTGGCTGTCGATCCAGTGGATGCGCCACCGAGATCTCGTGTGAGGTGATCTCAGGTCCCCGGGGACCCCGGAGCCGACGACCCCGGCGACTCCGGCGCCGACAACCCCGCCACCGATCGCTCGATCTGGCCGAGACGATCCTCCATGCGCTGGGCGGTCGCTTCGATGCGGGCCATTGCCTCCTCCACCCGTGAGGTTGATGGCGCATCGGTCGATCGCTCGTCGGTCGAGGGGCCATCGGGGAACGCGGCCCGTCGGGCGGCGGCCTGATCCATGAACGTGGAGGCGATCTGCGCGGTGATGACGGCGGCCGACACGAGACCCAGGGCCATCAACAGCACCGCGAACAACTGCCCACCGAACGTGATCGGGTAGTAGTCGCCGTAGCCGACGGTGAACACCGTGACGCAGGCCCACCAGATCGCGGTGCCGAGCGTGGTGATGTTGGCCGGGATCACGGTGTTCGAAGCCGTAGACGATCACGGTGAAGTTGGCCATCAGCACCACGGCCACGAGCAGGAAGTGACCGAGATTGCCCTTGCGGAACATGGCCTGCAGCAGTCGCAGCGAGAAGATCAGTCGGATCGCCGGGATGACGACGGAGAGCACACCGACCGGGTGGGTGACGAAGTAGTGGAGCTTGCGCCTGGCCAGCGCCGTGCGCACGAGGATGTCGACGAGGTACACCGCCGAGATTCCGATGCGAGCCACGTACCACCATGCGGCGCGCGACGCGCCGGCCTGGTGCAGGGCCCCCAACGGCACCATGGTCAGCCAGATGGTGCACAGGGCCAACGCATCGAGTGGCGTGGTCGTGCGCTGCAACCAACGATCGAGACGGGCGTTGCCGGGCTCGTAGCCGAGGGGGTGCTCCTCGCCGTCGGCGTCGGGAGTGGTGGTGGTGTCGGCCTGGGCCATGAGACGAGTCTCGCCCAGATTCAGTCGGTCGTGGCCACTCGGGCGGCCTCGGCCCGCCATCGGGCCTGGTCGACCTTGCCGTTCACGGCCCGGCCGATGTCAGGAACGACGGCCACCAGACGCGGCACCTTGTAGGCGGCCAACTTGGTTCGCACGTGGTCGCGCAACTCCACAGCGTCGAGCTCGACACCGCCAACCGGTTCGACGAAGGCCACGACCTGCTGACCGAACCGTTCGTGGGGCGCCCCCATCACCACGGCGTCGGCCACGGCCGGATGCGTCTTGAGCACCTCCTCCACCTCCTCCG
This sequence comes from Acidimicrobiia bacterium, assembly GCA_046093735.1. Classification (GTDB taxonomy): domain Bacteria; phylum Actinomycetota; class Acidimicrobiia; order Acidimicrobiales; family Acidimicrobilacustridaceae; genus Acidimicrobilacustris. The sequence goes on from JBJTGD010000155.1 coordinate 6,631, forward strand.
GGAAGACCTTCTCGCCCCCGGTGTTGATGCACCCCGAGCCGCGCCCCAGCAGCGTCACCGTGCCGTCGACGTCGACGATGGCGTGATCACCCGGGGTGGTCCAGCGACGACCACCGATCATGCGGAAGGTGGCCGCCGACTTCTCCGGATCGCCGAAGTAGCCGATCGGACCGCGACCGGCGATGGCCACCAGACCGACCTCACCAGAGCCCGGCTTCACCGGCGTGCCGTCGTCGCCGATCACCTGGGCATCGGGTCCGAGGGAGAAACCGGCCGTGCGGGCCGTGCCCCGGTTCGACGAGATCGACCGGGCCAGACCGACGGCCTCCGAGGAACCGAGGGTGTCGACGCACAGCAACTGCGGGATGTGACGCAACAGGCCCTCCTTCACCTGGGCCGACCACATCACGCCCGAGGACAGCATCACTCGCAGACTGCGCAGGTCCCATCGATCGGGTGACGCGTCGAGCGCGTCGAGGAGCGGACGGGCGAAGGCGTCACCGACGATCGCCACATCGGTGACGCGATGACGTTCGATCGTGTCGAGCAGCGCCACCGCATCGAAGCGCGGGTCGTCGGTGAGCACGATCGCACCGGCGGAGTCGAGGATGCCGAAGGAACTGAAGGCGGCCGTCCCGTGCATCAACGGGGCGGCAGGGATGCTGCGGGATCGCTCGTCACCGGCCGCGACGAGCATCTCGCGCACCGAGGCGACTCCCTGGGCCTCCGGGTACTTGATGGCCGAGGCCCGGTTGAGGACGCAGAACAGGTCGTCCTGCAGCCACATGACGCGCGTGGGCATGCCGGTCGTGCCCCCCGTGTACAGCAGGTAGAGGTCGTCCCCCGAACGAAGCGGCGCATCGGCGCCTCGGCGGGCGCCACTTGCGGCCACCGGCTCGTTGGGCTCTGCCCATGAGGGGCACGCGCCCACAC
>JBJTGD010000156.1:0-2099 GCA_046093735.1 Acidimicrobiia bacterium
TGGTCGACGCCTGCGTCACGGAACTCGGCGAGACGGGCGGTGATGCGGTCGAGGCTTCCCCAGGCGACGTTCGCATCGACGAGTCGGTCGCTACCGCCGTCGGACCAGTCGCGCTCGTCGAAACCGCTGCGCCGCCAGCCACGGTGATACGCAGCCAGCGGCAGGTACACGCTGATTGCCTTCCGGCCCGCGGCGCGACCGGCGGTTGGGTCATCGGTGAGGCACATCGGGAGCAACAGGTTGAGGGTCTTGTCGGGGCCGAGGATCGAGCGCGCCTCGGCGCAACGCTCGGGTGTCTGCATGTACACGTTGGCGCCGTCGGCATGTTCGGCGGCAACGGCAAGCATCTTCGGGCCGTGTGCGGCGAGATACAGGGGGACGGGTGCCGGATTGCCGATGCGCCGAATGGGGAGTTCGCTGCGCAATGCAGTGAGGTAGGTGCGCGCCTTGGTGGCGGGGTCCTCCCAGTCCACGCCACGGAGCGCCGCCATACTCGGGTGCGACAGCCCCAGTCCCTGGATGAAGCGCCCGTCGTACAGTTCCGACAGGGTGCGCGCCGCCTGTGCAGACGCGATTGCATCGCGACCGTAGATGTGGGCGATACCCGTAGCTACACGTAGCCGCGAGGTAGCGCCGAGGACGAAACCAGCGGTGACATATACCTCACGACCGAAGATGTCGGCGATCCACATCGAGTCGTAGCCGAGGCCCTCGAGGTATTTCGCCCGGTCGATGAGTTGCGGTGGCGAGAAGAAGTCGGCAGCGGTCATCACCGCTGAGACGAACGGCACCTGACGATCAGCCATGAGGGCACCCTACTTTGTGCCATTCGTCGAGTCGGCGTGCTCGTCGGCCGTCAGACGGCGTGCCTGCGGAGATCGTCGAGCGAGACGAAGTCGAGTGTGGAGAAGTGTGTGGCCTCGAGCACCACCTGCGGTGCTGCGTCGGCCTCAAGTGCCTCGGCCCAGCGCGATGCGCACAGGCACCACCGATCGCCCGGCTGGAGCCCGGCAAACCCGTACTGCGGCATGGGTGTCGACAGATCGTTGCCCGCCGCCTTCGAGAACGCGAGAAACTCCGCAGTCATGACGGCACAGACGGTGTGTACGCCGTAGTCGTCGCCGCCGGTGTTGCAACAACCATCTCGGTAGTACCCCGTGAGCGGTTCGAATGAGCAGGGGACGAGGTCGTTGCCGAGCACATTTTTCGCCATGACGTCAGGCTAGGGGTACCCGGGTACCTGCAATGGGGACCGGCACCCTGTCTCGGTGATCCGTCGACTCCTTTGCTCACATTCCGCTTGCCCTCGCGCTTTGGGCAAGGTTTTCTCAGCGATGGCTGGGAAAACCCCCGTCAGAATGCGCGGTGGGTAGCGTGGTGGGGTGACTCAGCGGCCCATGCGCGTGCGATTCGCGCCGTCGCCCACCGGGATGTTCCACGTGGGTTCGGCGCGCTCGGCGCTGTTCAACTGGTGCCTCGCGAAGCAGGCGGGTGGAACCTTCATCCTGCGCATCGAGGACACCGACGAGTCGCGTAACCGGCCCGAATGGACACAGGGAATCATCGATGCAATGGCGTGGCTCGGGATGAGCACGGCTGACCCATGCTTCGAAGGGCCCTTCTTCCAGTCGAGTTATGCGGCCGAACATGTTGCTGCGGCTCATCGGTTGCTCGCATCGTCCACCGCGTACTACTGCGACTGCACGCGTGACGATGTTCAGGCACGGACCGGTGATGCGAGCCTCGGCTACGACCGCCACTGTCGTGATCGCGGGCTTGACGCAGGCCCGGGGCGCGCCCTGCGGTTCCGGGTTCCCTCAGGAGTCACCGTTGTCGACGACCGCGTCCGTGGTCGCGTCGAGTTCGACAACGATCTCATCGAGGACTTCGTCCTGTTGCGCGGCAACGGCTCACCGATGTTCCTGCTGCCCACCGTCGTCGACGACCTGCAGATGGGAGTCACGCTCGTCGTGCGGGCCGAGGAGCACCTGCCGAACACACCGAAGCAGCAGATGATCTGGGAGGCTCTCGGCGAGTCGCATCCCGATTGGGCGCACGTTCCCGTGCTCGTGAACGAGCAGCGCAAGAAGCTCTCGAAG
>JBJTGD010000157.1:0-17837 GCA_046093735.1 Acidimicrobiia bacterium
GCCAGATCGATGTGACGAAGACCGTCGTCGGCGAGGGGCCGGTCGACGGCGAGTTCGAGATCACCGCGGTGTGCGGTGGGCGCGTGTCGAGTTCAGTGTCGTCAGTGGCGGCACTGCCCGGCCCTGTGACCCTCACCATGCCCCTGAAGGCCGGCGAGACCGGCTCGATCTTCGCCGTCACCAACGGCACCTGCGACTTCTCCGAGACCAACTCGCTCGGTGCGACGCAGTCGGTGATCGACAAACCCAGCGTCACCATCTCATCGTCGACCACCCAGAAGGTTTCGGTCACCAACACCTTCCCAGAGCCTCCTCCGGCTCCAGAGCCTCCTCCGGCTCCAGAGCCGGAGACGCCGAAGTTCACCGGCTGAGCCGACTCGGTTCGTGCAGTCCCCACGGGCGGCCCTCCGGGGCCGCCCGTGACGCGTCATGGCGGCATCGTAGGAGCGCACGTGCGACCATGAGCGAATGCGTCTGACCGACATGGACGGCACGATCGGCGTGGAGGTGAGCGACGTCGACCTGTCCGACAGCAACGGCGTCGACCCCCGATGGACCGCCGATGACCTCCAGGGGCTGCGCGCCGCCCTTGACGAACGCCATCTGCTGCTGGTGCGAGGTGCGGTGTTGTCCGGCGAGGCGCAGGTCGGGTTCGCCGCGCGCTTCGGTCCGCTGGTTCCCGAACGTTCGCTGTGGGGGTACGTGTCGAACTCTCGACCCGACGGCATCATCCGCACCGGGCCGTTGTTGTTCCACTCCGACTTCGCCTTCACCGCCCACCCCGTGTCGTGCATCTCGTTGCACGCGCTGGAGGCATCTCCTGGAGGGATCCCGACCGTGTGGGCCGATGCCGTCGCCGCCGTCGATCGTCTGCCCGCCGATCTTCGGCGCCGACTCGAGGGACTGCAGGTGTGCAACTGCTTCGACATGCTGGGGGAGGGTGACCACCGCATGCGTCTGGCCGAGATCGATCCTCGATCACCTCGCGCGGTGCACCCGGTACTGGGGCGTCACCCGCGCACCGGTGCGACGGTGCTCATGGCCAATGCCATGCACACCGATTCGATCGTCGGCGTACCCGAGGCCGAGAGCGAAGCACTGCTGACCGATCTGTTCGCCGTGCTCTACGACGAGTCATACCTCTACGAGCACCACTGGTCGGTGGGCGATCTGGTGCTGTGGGACAACATCGCGCTCCAGCACGCGCGCGGCGAGGTCGGTGCCGACGTGCCCCGGACCCTGCAGCGGGTCACGGTGGGCGAGTTCACCCCGGGCGAACTGGTGCCGGGCCTGGCCGAGCTGTTGGCCGAGAAGCACGCCCGCTGACGCCGGCTACACGAATCTGCGCAGCAACTTGGATTTGCGGTCGGTGTAGGGGGGATAGGCGATCGACGGATCGACCTTGGTGCTGCGGGCCAGCACCGCCTTGAGGTGCTGGAACACCCGCACGCTGTTGCGACCGTGGTACGAGCCCATGCCGCTCTCCCCCACTCCGCCGAAGGGCAGCTCCGGGTTGGTGAGGTGCACGATGGTGCCATTGACCGTGACCCCACCGGCGGTGGTGCGGGCCAGCACGTCGTCGACGACCGCCCGGTCCTCGGCGAACACGTAGAGGGCCAGAGGATGGTCGCGGCCGTCGATGAAGTCGATGGCTTCCTGCACGGATTCCACGGTGAGCACCGGCAGCAGCGGCCCGAAGATCTCCTCGGCCATCAACGGCGAGTCGACGTCGACATCGACCAGCACCGTCGGGGCCAGGTAGCGCTCGGCATCGTCGGACTCTCCACCGAACAGCACCGTGCCACCCGACAGCAACGAACGGAGACGTCCGAGGTGGCGGTCCGACACGATGCGGCCATAGGACTCGCTGCGTTGCGGATCATCACCGTAGAAGTCGCGCACGGCAGTGCGCAGGTGGTCGAGCAGTTCGTCGCGCACCGAACGGTGCACCAGCACGTAGTCGGGTGCGACGCAGGTCTGGCCGGCGTTCAACCACTTTCCCCAGGCGATGCGTCGGGCGGCCACGCGCACGTTGGCGCTGGCATCGACGATCGCCGGTGACTTGCCACCCAACTCGAGGGTGATGGGCGTGAGGTGTTCGGCCGCGGCGCGAGCGACGACCCGACCGACGGTGCCGTTGCCCGTGTAGAAGATGTGATCCCAACGTTGTGCGAGCAGTGCAGTGGTCTCGGGCACCGCTCCCTCGATGCAGACGACCGCAGCGTCATCGAGGTACTGCGGAATGAGTCGGGCCAGGACTGCGCTGGTGGCGGCCGACACCTCGCTGGGCTTCAGCACCACGGCGTTGCCGGCGGCGATGGCACCGGCGGCCGGCACCAGCAGCAGCTGCACCGGGTAGTTCCATGGAGCGATGACGAGCACGACACCGAGCGGTTCTGGTTGCAGCCACGACTTCGCCGGCTGGGTCACCATCGGCGACGACACCTTCTCGGGCCGGTTCCACTTCTCGAGGTGCTTCTCCATCTCGTCGAGCTCGGAGAGCACGAAGGCGATGTCGGTCAGGTAGCCCTCGGTGCGGGGCTTGCCCAGATCAGTGGCCAGCGCGTCGAGGAACTCGTCCTCGTGGTCGACCAGCATGCGCCGCATCTGCTGGAGCTGACGACGCCTCCAGTTCAACGGCCGGGTGAGCCCGCTGCGGTAGGTGGCGCGCAGCCGATCGGCGAGACCGTCGATGCGAGGGTCGGCGACGGCGACGGGCGAGTTGGTCGCCGGAGCCGATGGATTCGCCGACGCAGGCGAGGACGGCGAGGAGGGAGCGGGGTTCTCGGTGAGGGCCATGCCGCAGTCTCGCAGCCCGACCGCTCGACAGGTCGATCAGCCGCGGAAGGGGCGGAGGGCGCCGGCGGGGATGGTGCCGAGTTTGCCCGACTGGAAGTCCTGGAAGGCCTGCACCAGTTCGTCGCGGGTGTTCATGACGAACGGACCCTGCGCAGCGACCGGCTCGCGAAGCGGCTCTCCACCCAGCAACAGCACCTCGAGGGTCTCGTCACCAGCGGTGAGCACGATCGACTCTCCCTCGCCGAACACGGCCAGTCGCCCCTGACCGAACGCTGCGCCCTCGACGCCGACCGATCCCGACCCCTCGAGTCCGTAGGCCAGGGCGTTGAACGCCGGGTTCCATGGCAGTTCGAGTCGGGCGCCGGGCTGCACCGTGGCATGCACCATGACGATCGGCGTATGGGTCGATCCCGGACCGGCATGACCGGCGAGGTCCCCGGCGATCAGTCGCACCAACGCGCCACCTTCAGCGCCCGAGAGCAGCACCACATCGGCCGGTTCGAGGTTCTGATAGTTCGGCGAGATCATCTTCGAACGACTGGGCAGGTTCACCCACAACTGGATGCCGTGGAACAGTCCGCCACGACGCACCATCTCCTCAGGAACGGTCTCGATGTGCAGCACACCACTGCCCGCCGTCATCCACTGCGTGGCACCGTCGGAGATCACACCTCCACCGCCGTGCGAGTCCTGATGGATGAACGTGCCGTCGATGATGTAGGTGACGGTCTCGAAGCCACGGTGCGGATGCCAGTCGGTGCCGCGAGCGGCCATGGGCGGGTAGTCGACCGGTCCCATCTGATCCATGTGGATGAACGGATCGAGTTCGGCCGTCGACACACCGGCGAAGGCCCGGCGCACCGGGAAGCCGTCGCCCTCGAATCCCTCGGGTGCGGTGGTCACGACCCGCACCGGTCGGGGCCCGGCCGACGGGGTGGATATGACGGCCAGGGTCGACGTGTCGGCGGTGACGGCGGGCATCAGAGGCTCCTCGGGAGGTTCGTGAATCGGTGATGTCGAGCGGAGACGACCGGGGGACCAGTATCCACTGCCGGGCCAGCGATCCCTCTCCCATCGTGGTGACTCGTCGGGATCGGACCCCGCCCGACCCTAAGGTGGCAGGGCCGACACGAGGGGGAGGGCCGATGGCGACTGTGGCGCGGGCGACCTTGCGCCATCCCGTGTTCGTCGTCGTGAACCTGCTCCAGTTCTGGCTGGTCTCGGTGAATGGCGGGGCCACCATGGCGCTGCCAGCGGTGAGTTCCGGGCTGGGCGCCACGTCCACCGGCCTGCAGTGGTTCGCTGCGCTGTTCGGCCTCGGCTACTCGTTGGTCCTGGTGCTGTCGGGGCGTCTCGGTGACCTGTTCGGGCCCCGACGACTGCTGTTCGTCGGTTTCGCCCTGCTGTGCGCAGGGGTGACTCTGTGCGCCATCGCGCCGACGGTCCCGATCCGGCTGCTGGGCCGACTCATCCAGGGCGTGGCGGGCGGGATCGTGGCGCCGCAGACCGCCGCGCTCATCCAACTCACCTTCACCGGCCATCGCCGGTCGACCGCCTTCGCTGTGTTCCTCGCCGTGTCGGGCGGCGCCTTCATGGTCGGTCAGCTGCTGACCGGCGGGCTGATCACCGCCGATCTGTTCGGTTGGGGATGGCGATGGGCGTTCATCCCGTTCGTGATCGCCGGACCGATCAGCCTCCTGCTGGCCACACGGGTGCTGCCCTACATCGAACCGGCGGGCACCGGTCGGCCCGACCTCGCCGGTGCCGGTGTGCTGGCCGTGGTGTCGTTCCTCGTCATGTTCCCGTTGATCCAGGGACGCAACGCTGGATGGCCGTTGTGGATCGTGGTGATGCTGCTCGCTGCGCTGCCGATCTTCTGGGCGTTCCTGCGCCTCGAGCGCCGCATCGTGTCCGAGGACGGTGATCCGCTGATCGATCCATCGCTGTTCCGCATCCGCACCTTCGCGCTCGGCAACGCCATCACCCTGCTGTTCAGTCTCATCGCCGCTGCCGGACCGCTCTATCTGATCCTCACCATCCAGTTGGGGTTCGGCCGCAACGCGCTGGAGGCCGCCCTGCTCACCGCGCCCATGCCCTTCGCCAACATCGGTGGCTCACTGGTGGCCGCTCCCCTGTTGCGACGATTCGGCCGAGGGGCGCTGACGATCGGTGCGCTGTGCACCGCGGCCTCGGCGGTGGCCGTGCTCATCGGCGTGACCGGCGATGCCAGCAATCCGCTGGTGATCACTCCGGGTGTCGCCCTGTTGGGTGGTGGACTCGGCATCTCGATGGCGGGGTCGATGGCCATCGTGCTCGGTGACGTACCGCCGCAACACGCCGGCAGCGCCTCGGGTGTGCAAGGAACCGGCATGCAGTTGGCCAGTTCGATCGGCATCGCCGTGTACGGCCTGCTGTTCTACGGGGAGGTCGGATCCGACGGCGGACTGTCCGACTACCTCGCCGGAGCCCGCGACGCCATGATGCTCACGCTCGTGTTCGTGGTGCTGCAACTGGTGCTGATCCCCCTGCTGCCCCGCCACAAGTTCGGGCCCAACGACGAGTTGCCACTCGCCGATCCCGAACTGCTGGTGATGCCCGACCTGCACGACGCGCCCGCAGCCCGTCCGACGAGCGGCGGGGTTCAGCCCGGGAGTTCGATGCCGTAGAGGGCGGCGGCGTTGTCCTGCAGGACCTTGCGCCGATCGTCCTCGCTCAACGTGGCCAGCCCGGGGGCGGCGGTCGCCATCGAGTCGGGGAACAGACAGGTGGGGTGAGGGAAGTCGGTCTCGAACAGGATCCGGTCGGCACCCAGCACCGAGATGGTGTGGGCGATGTTGGCCTTCTCGAACCAGTAGCAGGCGTACATGTTGCGCTGGAAATACTCGAGCGGCGTTAGCGAGAGATCGGGGAAGCCATCGGCCGAGGTCTCGTGGAACTGGTGCTCGATGGCCTCGAGCAGGAACGGGATCCATCCGATGCCACTCTCCACCGACACGAACTGCAGTTGCGGATGGCGCTCGAGCAGACCGCAGAAGATCAAGTTGGAGATCACGCGGGCGTGGGAGAGCTACATCATCGATGAGCCGATGCCGAGCTTGCGGTCGGGATCGAGCGACGGCCACGGCGAGTCGCCGAACCAGGAGAATGTGTTCTGACTGGCGCCGATGTGGAAGTTCACCGGCAGGCCGAGCCCCTCGCACACCTCCCAGAACGGATCCCAGTCGCGGCAGGCGAGATCGGGCGCGCCACCCTGCTGGGGATCGCTGGTCATGTTGATGCCGCGCAGACCCATCGCCGCGCAACGCTCGGCCTCGGCCACCGACGCGTCGATGTCCCACCACGGCATGAGCGCCATGGGGAACAGTCGCCCCTTGCCGTTGCGCTGTATCTCGATCATGGCGTCGTTGTAGAGCGACGCGCACATGTTCTTGAGCACGAGATCGTCGAGATCGGCGAACCTCTGACCACCGAAGCCAGCCGCGTTCGGGTAGATGATGTGCGCCCAGATGCCGTTCTCGTCCATCATCGCCAAGCGGGCATCGACGTCCCATGCAGCGATGGCGGCGTCATCGAAGTTCCAGGTGGTGAACTCCATGCCCCGGTTGCGATGACCGTCGCGGTGCACCACCGACGAGGCCGAAGCCCGGCCGAGCACGACGCCGTCGACCGTCCACATCTGCAGTCCGTCGACCACCTTCACGCTGGGCACACGGTCGCGATAGGTGACGGGCGCGTTGGCCGTCCACAGGTCGTGCGGTTCGGTGAGGTGCGTATCGGTGTCGATGACGCTGTAGTTCGCCATGTCGTTCCCCTTCGACGTGCGGTCCGGACAGTCTCGCCCATCGGCCGCCCGGGGGCGAGACCGATCAGCCGCCACCGAGGTAGGCGACGAGTCCGGCCACGATCGCCTCGGCCTCGGCCTGCCGGAACCCGGGATCTGACAACAGCGCTGCATCGGTGGCGTTGCGCATGTTGCCCGCCTCCAGGAACACCTTGGGCACCGTCGACAGGTTCAGGCCACCCAGATCGCCCCGGGGCATGAGGCCGGAGGATCCCAGATAGGTGGAGGCGGGCATCCCGGTGATGCGGGCGAAGGCGTCGCGAACGGCGATGGCCAGGCGCTTCGAGGGTTCGGCGATGGTTGCGCTCTGGGGCGTGACCGCCGTGGGATGCAGCACATGGAAGCCCCGTCCGCCGTCGGGGCCGCCGTCGGCGTGGATCGACACGACGGCATCGGCGCCGGCGTCGTTGCCGATGCGGGCCCGTTCGTCGATGCACGGGCCCCAGCGGTCGTCGTCGGTGCGGGTGAGGACGACCTCGGCGCCCGCGGCGCGAAGCAGGGCCGCCGTGCGCTGGGCCACGTCCCAGTTGTGAACGTGCTCGGGATATCCGTCGTAGGTCTGGGTGCCGGAGGTGTCACAGGCCTTCCACCCCGAGCCGATGAACACCTCACGGGCGATGTCGGCGGAGTGGGCGGCGTTGCCACCGGCGTGACCGGGATCGAGGACGATGGTGCGTCCGGCGAGCGGTGACGGTGCCGCGGTGGTCGCGGTCGGCGCGACGGGCGGCGTCGTGATCGTCAGTTCGGAGTCGGTGCGGTCGGTCGCTTCGTTCGTGGTGGCCGGGGTCCGACCATCGGCCGAGGACGCGCACCCGGTGACCGACACGAGCAGCGCCACGATGGCGAGCCCGAGCGAGCGGCAGACCCATTTCGTCATGACTCCAGCATCGTCGATCGACGCGAGCGGGATCAGTCGGTCCAGAGTCGGGTGGCGAGACCGCTGGCCCGTTCGACCCGACGCGCGATCGCCGCGGCGATGGCATCGGCCGATCCCACGAGGGTGACGGTGCGGCGGGCGCGCGTGACCGCGGTGTAGAGGAGTTCACGAGTGGCCAGTCGCGACGCGACCGGTGGCAGGATCACGATCACGTGGTCGAACTCGGAACCCTGACTCGTGTGGATGGTCATGGCGTGGACCGTCTCGACGGCCTCGAGTTGTGAGGGCGCGAAGCGCCGCAGGTGCTGGGGCGTGCCGAACACGACCTGCTCGACACCGCCGTCGTTCACCACCACGCCGAGGTCCCCGTTGAACAGTCGGCGAGTGGCGTCGTTGGCCGTGACCAGCACCGGCCGACCGGCATAGAACCCGTTCGTCCGCACCCCGCCGGTGCCGAGCCACTCCTCGAACTGACGGTTCCAGCGGCTGATCCCGAACGGGCCGTGTCGATGGGCGCACAGCACTCGCTGCTCGTCGAGCACGGCGAGTGCGCCAGTGGCATCACCGACGACGGCGGTCTCGTGAAGGCGCCGCACGGCGGGAAGGGCCAGATCGGCCAGCACGGCGACGGCCTCGCGTCGATCGGCGCTGACCTCGTGCCATCCGATGCGCACGCTGCTGTCGTCGTCGGAGCTCGTGTCGGCGTCGGTGTCCGTCTCCGCACTTGCTGATGAGTCGGCCAGGACCTCGAGCGCATCGGCCGCGTCACCGCGGCGAACGGCGGCGGCGAACCGTCCGACGGGAGACTCGCGAGGGAACCGGTAGCTCTCGGTGAGTTCGATGATGCACTCGGCCAACGGGCGATCGGTGGTTCGTTCGCCAGTCACTGCGCCGGCCGCGATGTCGGACAACACCGAGCCGGCTTCGACGCTGGCCAGCTGACCGGGATCGCCCACCAGCACCAGTCGGGCATCGGGACGCACGGCATCGAGCAGGCGGGCCATCATCGGCAACGAGACCATCGACGTCTCGTCGACGATCACCACGTCGTGCACCAGCGGGTTGGCGTGATCATGACGCCATGTGCCCCAGCCCGGGTTGTGACCCAGCAATCGATGCAACGTGAGTGGCGTGGCCGCCACCTCGATCATGCGGTCGGCCAGTCGGCCGGCGTCGGTCAGGTCGCTGGCCCGCAGATCAGTAGCGACCCGGGTGATGCTCTCGCCCATGCGGGCCGCGGCCTTGCCGGTGGGCGCGGCCAGCGCGATGCGGAACCGATCCGGGGCAGCATCGAGAAGCAGGGCGAGGATGGTGGCGATGGTGTGGGTCTTGCCGGTGCCCGGACCGCCCAGAACCACTCCCAGCGCCCGGGTCGCCCCCACCAGCGCCGCCCGGCGCTGCTCCTCGGACGGATCGAGGTGGGTGAGGAGTTCGTCACGCCGTTCGGCCGAGACGGTCAGCGGTTCGGACGGGGCATCAGCCCGATCCAGCAGCGCTTCGGCCACCTGCGACTCGTAGTGCCGATAGCGCGACAGATAAAGGAGTGTGCCGTCGAGCACCAACGGCCGTTCGGGACCGACCGCTGCGGGTCCATCGACGAGCTCCGAGTCGGCGAGGGTCTGCAGCCAATCGGCGGGCTTCGGCCACGGGAGTTCGTCAAGAGCGGCGAGGCCGGCATCGTCGGCACCCGGTTCGGTCTCGAAGGCGACGTTGGTGCGCACGGTGCGCAGATCGACGCACACGTGACCATGGCGGGGGCCCCGGGCGGCCAGCGCGGCACCGAGCAGGACAGGGAGAAGCGCCGCGTCGGCGCCCGACTCGGACTCGAGTCCGCCGAGTCGGGCCAGCGTGGCGGCCAGGTGCACGTCGGAGACGTCGAGCACCCCGAGGGTCTGCCACGGCGCGAGCAACGAGAAGGTGTCGGTCATGCGGCATCGATCCGAGCGGTGGCGAACAGGGCATCGAGGGCGTCGAGCGCCGCCGGTGGCAGGGCCCACCAGTGCACGCCGCGGGTGTCATCGGCCGGACGACCCGGATCCATGCCTCGGACGAACAGGTAGGCCGATCCGAGCAGATCGGTGGCCGGGTCGTAGTGGTCAACGAGACGCCAGCGCAGGAAGCGATGGAGCGCCACCTGGTACAGCGTCGATTGCAGGACGTAGGCGTCGCGGATCATCTCGGTGACGAGATCGACGTCATCGAAGTCGATGCCGTCGGCGATGACGTTGGTCTTGTAGTCGGCCAGCCAGTACCGATCGCGACCACCGATGGTGGTGCGCGCCACGAGATCGATCGAACCGGTGAGCATCCCCTCGATGGGCAGATGACGGGTGATGGCCGACTCGAACCACGGGCGGAAGGGATCGTCATCGGGCAGATGCCCGACTACCGCAGTGGCGATGTCGGCGACGTCGAACCGGGCGAGGGGCAGGTCGAAGTGCAGCTCGTCGAGTCGCTGCCGACGGGTGAGATGGGTGAGCGGACGATCGTCGAGCGGACCACCGAGAGGGGCGCGCAGCGCCACGGCCAGTCCGGCGGCCAGTCGATCGGGATCGACCCCGCGCACCGAACGATGGTGCAGTGAACGACCGCACTCGTCGCGCAGCGCCGCCACCAACTCGTCGTCGGGGACGGCGAAGTCGGTGCGTTCGAGGATCTCGTGCACCAACACGCCGAAGTCACGACCACCGGTCATGGTGCGCAGGGGCAGCGCGGCATCGACGAGTTCCTCGTCGATCTCCTCGGTGACGGCGGGATCATCGAATCCACCGCAGACGTAGGGAGCCAGTGCGCCCCGTACGTCATCGAGCACTCGGGTGACGCCTGTGAACGACCACTGTCGCCACTGACGATCGATAACGGGCGCAGTGGCCGTGGCCAATCGGCGCTCGGTCGGTTCGATGGGCGCAAGTGAGCGTCCGTGGGACTCGGCCGGGGCATCGACGAACCCGAGCTGAGGACCAGCGCGTTCGACGAGGCGGGTCGGATCGAACTTCATGACCGTCGTCTCGGCCGCGTGGGTGAGGAGCTCCCGCAGGGCGACGGGCTTGCCGCCGCTCCACGTGTAGGCCTGCGGGTACCAGACGACGAGTCGATGTTCGGCCCGGGTCAGGGCCACGTACAACTTCCGGCGCTCCTCCCCGGCTTCCTCGTCGAGCGACGCCCGGTACACCCGGTCGAAACTCGGATCGTAGGGACCGACGACGTAGTCGAGGTCGAGCCGACGCTCACCGTCGATCGACGCGTGGGCGATCCGGTTCCGACGCTTCTGCCGAGCGCTCCACAGAGAGGGGACGAGGACGACCTTGAACTGCAGGCCCTTGGCCTTGTGCACCGTCATTATGCGCACGGTGTCGTCGTCACGATCGATGCGTCGGTCGTACAACTCGGCCCGGGTCTCCTCCTCACTGCTGGCATCGGCCAGCTCGTCGAGGATCTCGAGCAGTGTGCCGGCCGAGGTCGGTCGCCCCCCGGTGCGGGTCTGGAGCAGTTCGGCGATGTGTTCGAGGTCGGTGAGATCGCGCTCACCACCGGAGCGGGACAACACGCGTTGCGACAGACCGTGAGCCCGCAGCGCGCTCAGCAGCGACGGCAGTCCGTCCTCGATGAGCAGTCGTGACCAGCCCCGATAGCGATCGAACAGACCGGCCAACGCATCACCATCACCTTGCGTCTGGTCGTCGTCGAGGGCGGCCAGGTCAGCGGCGGTGAGTGTGTCGAACCATGACAGCGCGGCCAGACGCACGGTGCCACCCGCCGAGGGTCGGTCGAGCGCGTGCAGGAGCATGCGCCATTGCGCAGCGGCCGGACTGCCGAGGACGTTGTCGCCCGACGACGCGACTGCCGGCACGTTCCGGGCTCGCAGGGCCGCCGCCAGCTCGAGGGCTTCGTCGTTGCGAGACACCAGGATGCCGATGTCGGAGGGAACCAGCCGCTCCCATCCGACATCGGTGCGTACCTCGGGACCGGACAGGAGATCGACGACGACATCGCACACGTCGTCGGTCACAGCCCGTCGCACGTCATTGGCCAGTGTCTCCGACGGATCGGGCGAACGGAACTCGACGGCCGCCCGCCCGGCGCCACGCAGTCGAGGGACGCCATCGGGATCGACACCGATGACGGTCTGGTAGGCGATGCGCTCATCGCCGAAGGTGAAGCCGTCGAACAAGGCGTTGAGGCCGTCGAGCAGCACCTGATCGCTGCGATGGTTGGTGGTGAGTGACACCACCACTCCACCGTCGGCCCGGGCCCGGTCGCGGGCCGCCAGATAGGCCGACAACTCGGCCGAACGGAAGCGGTAGATCGACTGCTTGGGATCACCTACGACCACGACCGTGGTGGTGGGCGCGTCGTCGACCGGGTCGACGAACGCACATCGCAGGATGTCCCACTGCACCTGATCAGTGTCCTGGAACTCGTCGATGAGCACCACTCGGAACCGACGACGCAGTTCGGTGGCGATCGACGGGGCCTCCGGACCGGTGAGCAGTCGGCGGGTGTCGGCCAGCAGGTCGTCGAAGGTGCGCACCGACCGGGCCCTCCGACGACGACGCACCTCGGCACAACAGGTGGTCACCACCTCGGCCACCTCGGCGATGTGTTCGGCCCGGGCGATGCGCGCCGGATCAGTGCCTACGAGGTCGGGATCGGCCGGTTCGATCAGGTCGAAGCGAGCAGCCGGCAACGACAGCGCCAACCGCACCCCTTCGAGCAGGCGACCGTGGTCGATGGACAGCGCCGAGGGATCATGGAGCCGGGAGAGGAGGACATCGCGCACGACCTCGTCGACGTCGTCGGCATCGGCGGTGAGGCGCAGGCCGGCATCGGCGCCGGCCACCGAACCGATGACCCGGGAGCAGAATCCGTGGATGGTGGTGATCGACGCGGTGTCGAAGTCCCGCACTCCCTGACGCAGCCGAACGAGCCACTCGGCCCGCGACGGTTCGTCGAGGGTCGCCATGATGCGTTCGAGATCGTCGACCGGCTCGCGATCGAACTCGGTGTCGAGGAAGGTCACGGCCCGGGCCATGCGCTCACGGAGTCGACCCCGCAACTCGGCGGTGGCGGCCTCGGTGAAGGTGGCGACGCACAGTTCACCGATGCGGGCCCGACCACGACCGAGGGCGAGGGTGGACAGCGCGGCCAGGGCGAAGGTCTTGCCGGTGCCAGCCGATGCTTCGAGCACCATCAGGTCGTGCTCGAGCCCTTCGGCCAGCACGAAGGGAGGCGGTTCGTCGTTCATCGATCCTCCGCCGACTCGTCGATGGCCGAACCGGAGTGACAGGTCTCATCGAACAACGACCACACCCGATCGGCCCACCAGCGCAGGCGGGGGTCGTCGCCCGGTTCGTCGGAACGACGCTCGAGGGCAGCCAGCTCGTCGAAGGGGATATCGAAGACGAGTCGGACCCACCGGTCGAGACGATCGCCGTAGCCGTTGAAACTGTCGTGCCACAGCGACTTGGCCTTGCGGACGTCACCGTTGTGCACGGCCCGGGACGTGGCGGAGAAGAAGGGAAGCGCATCGCACTGCGAACGACGCCACATGTCGACGGCGAAGTTGACCACGGCGCGAGCGCGTTCGGGATCGATCAGGTGGATGTCGTGGGTGACGAACTCGGCACTGGAGCCGCCCTTGGTGTCGGATCCGGGTCGACCCACGAGCAGGACCTGCCAGTACCGGGACGGATCGGTGCACACGAGCAGCGCGACGTGCAGCCACGCGCTGAGCAACGCGGCTGGCCGGATGCGCGAGACACGGAGGTCGAGCACGACGTCGCCATGCACACCTCCGATGGTGCCCTCGATGAGTACGGGTGGGGATCCGGTTGTCGTAACCTCGACCCGGACGGGAACCGATTCGGCCGGGGTGTCGAGATCGAGACAGCCTGCGGCCAGCGCCACCGCCGAATCGACCCGATGCACGGCCTGATCGAGCGGCGCATCACCCAGTTCACCGGGAGGAACGATGCCGCGTCGGCGGGCAACATCGAGTCGTTCATCGAGATCGTCGTCGGTCCAACCGTTCCCGACCTGCAGACGCTCGGCCAGCAGCCATCGCTCGAGTGATGACTGCTCCACATCATCGAGGGTGAGGGGGATGGAGTCGTCATCGACGCCGCCATCGGTGTCGACGAGCGACACGCCGAGTCGTCGGGAGAGGAAGGCCCGCACCGGTTCGGTGATGGCGCGCACCAACTCGTCGACCGTCACCCGCTGACCGAGATCGTCGTCGGGAACGGGACCGAGTGGTTCAGGCAGGAACGGCTCGGCCAGAGTCTGGTGATTGCGGGCCCGCACGGCGGCCAGCGCGCCCGTGTCGAAACCCCAAGGGCCGCCGAGGCCGAGGGTGCCGGGGAGGAAGGACACCTCGGACCACGACTGGCGAGGATGAGCGATGGCCAACGAAGCACTCGCTGCGGTGCCGTCGGCGCTCACGGCGGTGGCATCGATCACGTCGAGCAGATCGGCCAGCAGCGCCACCGGCGGCAGTTCGGTGTTGGTGCGCACGTCGTGGCCATTGCTGCACACGATGAGTCGATCACCAGCGGCGAGCACGGCATCGAGCAGTTGGGCTCGCTGTTCGGTGCGCGCATCACGGTCGCCGATGCAGGGCCGGGTGGCGAGGAGGTTCTCGGCCGAGGCGATGGCCCCCGCTTCGCTGTCGAGCCCGAGCAGACACACGACCCGGAAGGGCACGCCACGCTGGGCGGTCAAAGACGAAAGGGTCACCGCGCCGGTCCCGAACCTGGCCCGACCCGATCCGGACTCCAACTTCACCCGGGCCAGCGCCAACAACTGACCGGGCTCCACGACACGCTCGTCCGTAACCGGCACCGACGCGGCATCTTCGGTGAGATCGGACAGTGCTCGCTCCACCGCTCGCACCGTCCAGGCGTCGTCGGGACCCGGTCGGAACAACGAACTGATGCTCTGGCCCACTCCTGCGCACCAGTCGGCCACCGGGGCCGGAATGGTGAGCCGATCGACGGCGGCGGCGATGGCACGTACCAGTTCGGCGAAACGACCGGCGACGAGCAGACCGTCACCTTCGATGCCGGGAAAGGGCGGGACCTCACCGAGTCCGAGCCGGGCGGCACCGTCGGGCACGGCCGCGCCCAGCAACAGTTGATCGAGCGCCGAACGCCAGGTGAAGGCGTCGTAGACAGCGGGCACGCCGAACCGTTCGAGGTCACTGGTGTCGATGCCCCAGCGCACGTTGGTGGCGTCGATCCATGTGGCGATCCGCTCGAGATCGTTGGCGTCGAGTCCGAAGCGACGAGCGACCACCGGTAGACCGGCGAAGCGGAGCACGTCGGTGACGCGGAACCGTCCCTCGGTGAGCTCGAACAACTGCAGGAGCGCGTCGACCAGCGGGTTGTCCTGTCGAAGGGTGCGGTCGGCGACCTCGAGCGGGATGGCGGGCACACCATGAGCCTCGTCGCCGGCGAAGGTGGACTCGACCAGCGGCGCGTAACGGGCGATGTCGGGAGTGAGAACGGCGATGTCACGCGGCGCATAGCGGGGCGATCCGTCGGCATCGGTCTCGGCCAACAGGTGGAGGATGGCGTCGCGCAGAACCTCGACCTGACGGGCCGCGCCATAGCACTGCAGCCAGCGCACACTGTCGTCGTCAGCGGACATCACCATGCGTTCGTCGGTGGCACCACGGCGCGGCGCTCCCGGTGGCGCGGTGTCGGTGACGATGTCGTGCTGCAGTCGATGCAGCAGGGTGTCGGAGGTGAGGGGAGAATCGTCGAGCAGGGCAGTCACCGTGGCGCCGGCACCGACGGCCGTGGCGTGCAGAAGGGCGTGGGCCTCGGCCGCAGCCCGGCCCCACTCCGAGACCAGCGGGTGTCCATCGACGACGAACAACGACGACTCATCGCGCGGGATCGGTAGTTCGAGTTCGGTGGGCAGTCGATCGACGAGGCGACGCCAGCGCGTTCCCGAGGGAACCGGCGCGAACACGTACACATCACACGCCACCGACAACGCGCCGAGCAGTTCGAGGTGAGGGGGCGGCAGCGCCGCCAGTCCGAACACGACGAGTCGCGCCGGTACCGCTGCGACATCACCGTCACGCAGACGACCGAGCATCTGACGCATGGCATCGACATCGCTGCGGCCGCCGAGTCGGTCGCGCACGGCGCGCCACAGCTCGGGCTGCCACCGCTGGGCATCCGGGACGGGACGGCCACCCACCCGTTGATCGGAGTCCCGCTCCCATCCGAGGACCATGGTGGGCCGGCGCAGCGTGTAGCTGTCGAACAGATCGGCGATGGCCCGGGCCCGGACGGCGTCGACCGGTTGCCCGAACCGGGCGGCGTCGTCCACCAGTTCGTCGAAGACGGCCCAGGTGAGGCGATCGGTCTCCCACGTGCCGAGTCCGGCGTCGGGGCCGAGAGCCACGGTCACCACCCGACCGGGGAACTGCCAGTCGATGTTGGCCACGACACCGTCGCCGCCGCGGGCGGTGGCCCCCAGTCGGCGGGCCAGGCAGGCGCCCAGCCAAGCCCGCACACCGGCCGAAGGCACGAGGACGAGCTCGGCCTCGAACGGGTCGGCGCCGGGCGCAGGGACGGCCAGGAGGTCGGCGAGGGCATCGGCCAGTGGTTCGAGGGATCCGCCGACGGTCAGATGGAACGACACGGGCGCACACTACCGATGGCCTGTGACACCGGATCGGGAGGGCGACCACCGGTACGTTGACGCGATGGGTCCTCCGGCGAATCACGACGGGATGCGTCGCGTCGTGTTCGTGTGGCTGTGGGCGGTGGTGGTGCTGATCCACACGCTGTACCTGCCCGGGCCGAGTGCGCTGCTGTCGGGCGTGACGATGTGGAACGTGACCCACCTCGCTCTGGGAGTGACGGCGGTGCTACTGCTGTGCCGTCCCCGGTCGAACCTGGTGCTGGCCGTGGTGTGCCTCGGGGTGCCGGTGACGGCGTGGGTCGAGGCGCCGCGCCTCGGCAACCACTGGCTCCTGGCGTCGATCGTGTCGGTGGCGATCCTGTCGTCGATGGCGATCGGTGCGTTGCGTCGACCACGGGATGTCGATGGCGCGTTGGCCGTCGACGGATTCGCGGCGGCGCGACTGGTGTTCCTCGTGGCCTACGGATTCGCAGCGTTCGCCAAGTACAACTCGTCGTTCACCGACGCCACGGTGAGTTGCGCCAACGTGTTCCTCGAGCAGGTGGCATCCACCGTCGGTCTGTCCGGTCTCGGCGCGACGAGTGGAGCCGGATGGACACGGGTCGTGCCGTTCATCGTGATGGCACTGGAGACCTCGGTGGTCGTGCTGTTGGCCATTGCGCGCACACGGGTGCTCGGTGTGGTGCTGGCCATGACCCTCCACGGGATCATCTCGATCAACACCGACCATTCGTTTTCCGACTTCTCGATCGTGATCGCCACGATGGCGGTGCTGTTCCTGCCCGATGACTGGTTCGATGCATTCGGTCGATGGCTCAGCGGCAGAAGCGGACGCACGACCGCGCGCATCGTCACCATCGTGATGACCGCGTCGCTCGCCTCACTGCTGGTGTTGCAGTCGGTGGACGACGACCGCCGGTGGTCGGAGGTGATCGGTCACGGTCGCGAGGCGATGTGGTGGACGATCGGCGCGGTGCTGCTGGCGGGAGTGGTGATGGGTGCCGTGCGAACGCGCACCATCCGTTCCGACGTGGCGCTGCTGCCGGCCGATCGATGGATGCTGGCGTGGCCGGCGCTGGCCGTCATCATCGGTCTCGGTCCGTGGATCGGTGTGCGCACAGCCACTTCGTGGAACATGTACGCCAATCTGGTGACAGCCCGGGGCGAGACGAACTCGTGGCTGGTCCCCGGCACGTTGTCGGTGCTCGACGAATCGGGTGATCTGGTGCAGATCCTCGCCTCGTCCAACCGGGCGCTGGCGGGCTACGTCGAGTCCGGCGACCAGGTGCCGATGATGAACCTGCGCCTGTACACGGCGACGGCCCGTGACTTCTCGCTGGTGTACGTGCGCGACGGGGTGATGACGAGAGTGGCGCACACCCGTGACGATCCGACGCTCGGTCGAGCACCGGCGTGGTGGTGGGACAAGGTGTTGACGTACCGATCCGTCGACCTCGACGGTCCGGCGACCTGCCAGGAGACGATGGGCGCCCTGCGCTGATCGGAGCATGCATCGGTCGGCCCGCGCCCGACCGACGATCATCTGTTCCCCTGCGTATCGTGGGCCGTCCATGAGCGACACGCCACCCGGACCGGACTGGTGGCAGGCGGGCGACGGCCAGTGGTATCCGACGCCCCCCGGCCTGACCGACTCCATCGCGT
>JBJTGD010000158.1:0-10777 GCA_046093735.1 Acidimicrobiia bacterium
GTCGCCCTACTTCGTCTCTGATCCGGAGCGTCAGGAGGCGGTGCTCGACAACCCGTACATCCTGTTCGTGAACTCGAAGATCTCCTCGGTGCAGGAGATGCTGCCGGTGCTCGAGAAGGTCATGCAGTCGGGCAAGCCGCTGCTGATCGTGGCCGAGGACGTCGAGGGCGAAGCCCTGGCCACCCTCGTGGTCAACAAGATCCGCGGCACCTTCAACTCGGTGGCCGTGAAGGCCCCCGGGTTCGGTGAGCGCCGCAAAGCGATGCTGGCCGACATGGCCATCCTCACCGGCGGTCAGGTCATCAGCGAGGAGGTCGGCCTCAAGCTCGACTCCACCACGCTCGACCTGCTCGGTCAGGCCCGCAAGATCGTCGTCACCAAGGACGAGACGACCATCGTCGAGGGCGCCGGCGAACCCGCCGACGTCAACGGTCGAGTGGCGCAGATCAAGCGCGAGATCGAGGACACCGACTCCGACTGGGACCGCGAGAAGCTCCAGGAGCGTCTGGCCAAGTTGTCGGGTGGCGTTGCCGTGATCAAGGTCGGCGCCGCCACCGAGGTGGAGCTCAAGGAGAAGAAGCACCGGATCGAGGACGCGCTGAGCGCGACCCGGGCTGCCATCGAGGAGGGTGTGGTCGCCGGCGGCGGCACCGCCCTGCTGCGGGCCCGTGCTGCCCTGCTCGACACCATCGAGAAGCTCGACGGTGACGAGGAGACCGGTGCCCGTGCCGTGTACCGGGCGCTCGAGGCCCCGGCCCGGCTTATCGCCGACAACGCCGGACTCGAGGGTGCGGTCATCGTGCAGCGGGTGGAGGCCGAGTCCGGTTCCATCGGGCTCAACGCGGCCACCGGTGAGATGGTCGACCTGATCAAGGACGGCGTCATCGACCCGGCCAAGGTGACGCGTGCGGCGTTGCAGAACGCGGCGTCGATCGCGGCACTCCTTCTCACCACCGAGGCGCTCGTGGCCGACAAGCCCGAGGAGCCGGGTGCGGCCGCCGCAGCCGCCGCCGCCATGGGCGGTATGGGTGGCATGGGCGGCATGATGTGACCTCGCCCGTCGGGTGAGATTCGAACAGGGCTCGCTCAGTCGGGCGAGCCCTGTTCGAGATCGTGTGTCGGTTCAGGAACGGCTCCCATCGGGAGCCGTTCCTGTTGATGGCCGAGGAGGCTGACGATGCGGGCCACGGCGGTGACGAGGAACACCTGACCGATGATGGCCTCGAACACGGCGAGGACACGCATGGCGCCGGTGGCCGGAGCGAGGTCGCCGTAGCCCACGGTCGTCAGGGTGATGAAGCTGAAGTAGGCGTAGTCCCCGGCCGCCGGACGGACGATGCCGTCGAAGGCCCGGAAGTCGTCGAGGGCGGCCACGCCCCGGTACAGCGCGGCGAACAGGATGCCGATGAGCAGGTACGCCGTGAGTCCGGCGGCCAGAGTGTTCACGGTGACGCGGGCAGGTTGGAAGGCGCGACGGGTCACCGACGGGATGGAGACCGCGTAGAGCAGCGCGAACAGGAACGAGGTGATGGCGACGAGGATCCGCTCGTCGCCGAACTGCACGTGGCGGGCGTACGTGGTGATGAGCGTGCCCACGGCGGACAGTGCCAGCAGGATCCACGCCGCATGCAGCACCGTCGGCGCCACTCGGGCCCGATGCAGCGAGGCCATGATCAACATGGCGAGGAACGGGAAGCTGATGACGAAGCCCCAGCGGACCGAGTCGATGATCGGTGACCCCGCGATGCACAGCAGTGCCAGCGCCAGCACCGGGAAGAAGCTGTCCCTGGAGAGCAGCGTCCGGCGCCAGTCGGTCATGTCGGGAGCGTAGGTCGCTACCCTCCCGGCCATGGACGATGCGGAGTTCCCCCGACCACGACCCGATCCGGCGAAGTTGTTGTCGTCGTGGATGGAATGGGAGCGGGGTGAGTCGACTCCCGGTCGCGTGATGGCCGACCTCAAGCACGCAGGACTGCCGGATCTGCTCCGCTCGTTGGTGGCCGACGCCGCCAGTGTCGACTCCCGCGCCGAAACCCAGGGTGGCTGAATCGGTCCCGGCTCGTGGCGGTCGACAGGTCGTGCCCCGGCCGGACTCGGCCCGACCCGGAGGACCGGCACCGTGGGCGACACTCGACGATGCCGCACGACATCTGACGCTGGCGGACGTGCGCCGCGCCCTCGTCGATGCGCCGGCGCCCGCCACCATGCCCCGTCGCGATGACGACGGTCGCGCCTCGGCCGTGCTGGCGGCCTTGCACGGAGGTCGTGGCGACGCCGCACTCGATGCCCATGTCGTGCTCACCCGTCGTGCCCTGCACCTGCGCCACCATGCCGGGGAGGTGAGTTTCCCCGGCGGGCGTCAGGAGCCGGGGGAGGACCTGTGGGGTACGGCCCTGCGCGAGGCCACCGAGGAGGTGGCCCTCGATCCCGGATCGGTGACCCTCCTGGGTGAACTCGATCATCTGCGCACGGTCACCAGCGAGTCGTTCATCGTGCCGTTCGTGGCCGAACTACCGGACTGGCCTGCGCTGCGGCGAGATCCGGGGGCGGTTGATGCCGTTTTGCACGTGCCCCTGGCCGACCTGCTCCATCCCGAGGCCTACCGCGAGGAGCGATGGACGTTCGGTGGGCAGGAGCGCTCGTTGTACTTCTTCGACATCGTCGGCGACACCATCTGGGGGGCCACGGCGGCCATGTTGCGCAACCTGCTCACCATCGTGACCGGCACCTTCGACGAGGCGCATCGACAGCCCCCGTGGACGATCCCCCGTCCCGACACGGAGTAGTCTCACCGTTTCACTTCGTTCTTCTCGAGAAGGGACGGCGATGGCCGAGGTCGAGATCGGAATGGGGAAGTCGGGTCGACGGGCGTACGGGTTCGACGACATCGCCATCGTGCCCAGCCGACGCACCCGCGACCCGGAGGACGTCGACATCTCGTGGGAGATCGATGCCTTCCGGTTCGAATTGCCGCTGATGGGTTCGGCCATGGACGGCGTCATCAGCCCGGCCACGGCCATCGAGATCGGTCGACTGGGCGGTGTCGGCGTGCTCAACCTCGAAGGGCTGTGGACCCGGTACGAGGATCCCGAATCGCTGTTCGTGGAGATCAGCGAATTGTCGACCGAGAAGGCCACGGCGCGGATGCAGGAGATCTATCGCGAGCCGATCAAGCCGGAACTCGTCGGCCAGCGCATCCGCGAGATCAAGGCCGCCGGCGTCACCAGTTGCTGCTCGGTCACGCCGCAGCGCACCGAGGCGTTGGCCAAGGAGATCCTCGACGCCGAGCTCGACCTGCTGGTGATCCAGGGCACGGTGGTGTCGGCCGAACACGTGTCGAAGACCGTCGAGCCGCTGAACCTCAAGCAGTTCGTGCGCGAGATCGACATCCCGGTGATCGTCGGCGGTTGTGCGTCGTACCAGGCGGCGCTTCACCTCATGCGCACGGGGGCCGCCGGTGTGCTCGTCGGTGTCGGCCCCGGTCACGCGTGCACGACCCGTGGTGTGCTCGGCATCGGCGTGCCTCAGGCCACCGCCATCGCCGACGCCCGCGCCGCACGGATGCGTCATCTCGACGAGACGGGCGTGTACTGCCATGTCATCGCCGACGGTGGAATGGGCACCGGTGGCGACATCGCCAAGGCCATCGTGTGTGGTGCCGATGCCGTGATGATCGGTTCACCGCTGGCCGCCGCCTCGGAGGCACCGGGCCGGGGCTACCACTGGGGCATGGCCACCTTCCATCCCACGCTGCCCCGTGGCGCGCGGGTTCGCACCAGCACACGGGGCACGTTGGCGGAGATCCTGTGCGGTCCGGCCAACGAGAACGACGGGCGCATGAATCTGTTCGGCGCGTTGCGCACGTCCATGGCCACCTGCGGGTACCAGTCCCTCAAGGAGTTCCAGAAGGCGGAGGTCATGGTGGCCCCGGCACTGCAGACCGAGGGCAAGGTGCTGCAGAAGGCGCAGGGCGTGGGCATGGGCCACTGAGCCCCGTGACTCCGCCGTTCCCATGACCGACACGCCGACCGTCCTCGTCGTCGACTTCGGGGCGCAGTACGCCCAGTTGATCGCCCGGCGCGTGCGCGAGGCGCGGGTGTACTCCGAGATCGTGCCGCACGAGATCACGGCGGCGGAGATGGCGGAACGGAAGCCGGCGGGGATCATCTTCTCGGGTGGTCCGGCGTCGGTGCACGTGGACGGCGCACCCTCGATCGATCCCGGCGTGTACGACCTCGGTGTCCCGATCCTCGGCATCTGTTACGGCGCGCAGTTGCTGGCCCGTGACCTCGGAGGCGAGGTGTCGCGCACCGGCCGGGGAGAATACGGACGCACCGAGTTGCGGGTGACCACCGACGGTGTGCTGTGCAACGCCGCCCAGCCCCGCACCCAGACGGTGTGGATGAGTCACTTCGACACCATCACGGCGCCGCCGACCGGGGCGATCGTGACCGCATCGACTCCCGACACGCCGGCGGCGGCGTTCGAGGACGCCGGGGCGCGGCGCTACGGCGTGCAGTTCCATCCCGAGGTCGTGCACACGCCCCACGGCCAGGAACTGCTGGAGCACTTCCTCTACGACGGATGCGGTCTGTCGCCGACGTGGACGATGTCATCGATCATCGAGACGCAGGTCGCCGCCATCCGTGCCCAGGTGGGCGACGGCCGCGCCATCTGCGGACTGTCCGGTGGTGTCGACTCGGCGGTGGCGGCGGCGCTCGTGCATCGGGCCATCGGCGCGCAACTCACCTGCGTGTTCGTCGACACCGGGCTCATGCGTCTCGGCGAGGGCGAACAGGTGGTGGAGACGTTCCAGCGACATCAGGGCATCGAGCTCCTGCACGTGCGCGCCGGTGACCGTTTCTTCGAACGTCTGGCGGGGATCACCGATCCCGAGGAGAAGCGCAAGGCCATCGGGGAGTTGTTCATCCGCGTGTTCGAGGACGCCAAGGGTGGGCTCACCGATGCGAGGTTCCTCGTGCAGGGCACGCTGTACCCCGATGTCATCGAGTCGGGCACCAAGGACGCAGCCAAGATCAAGAGTCACCACAACGTGGGCGGTCTGCCCGAGGACATGGACTTCGAACTGGTGGAGCCGCTGCGGGCGCTGTTCAAGGACGAGGTGCGACGGGTGGGCACCGAACTCGGGCTGCCCGACGAGATCGTGTGGCGCCAGCCGTTCCCCGGGCCCGGCCTCGGTGTGCGCATCATCGGCGAGGTCACGCCCGACAAGGTCGATCTGCTGCAGCGGGCCGACGCCATCGTGCGCGAGGAGGTGAAGGCCGCCGGGCTGGAGCGCGAGATCTGGCAGGCCTTCGTCGTCCTGCCCGACATCCGGTCGGTCGGGGTGATGGGTGACGAACGCACCTACGGGCACCCGGCGATCATCCGGGCGGTCACCAGTGAGGACGCGATGACGGCCGACTGGGCCCGTCTGCCCTACGAACTCCTCGAGCGCATGTCGTCGCGCATCATCAACGAGGTGCCGGGCATCAATCGGGTGGCCTACGACATCACGTCGAAGCCGCCGGGCACGATCGAATGGGAGTGAGCAGGAAGGTCGGTCAGGTGCCGGCGAGTCGGGCGACGACCGGGGCCATGGCATCGATGGCGTCGGCACCGACGGTGACGTAGGACAGTCCGAAGCGTTCGCGTCGCTCCACGATGGTGTCGCACAGTTGCTCGTCGGTGCCGGCCAGTGCATGCGGTGTTTCGAGGGCCTGGGCGCCGGTGAGCCCCAGCGCCGGGGCCACGGCGTCGGCGAAGGATTCGCGGTCGTCGGTGACCACGGCGAGGTGCACGCGCGTCTGCAGTTCGAGATCGTCGTAGCGGTCACCGGCGGCTTCGGCGATCCAGCGCAATTTCTCCTCGGTGGCCTCGGCGGTGGCGTTGGGACCAGCGGTGGCGTCGAGGACCCCGGCGGTGAGGGCGACGTTGATGCCGATGATGTCGGCCTCGCGCGCAGCGATGGAAAGTATGCGTCGACCGCCTCCGCCGATGAGGAACGGCACGCGCGACTGCACCGGTTTCGGCGTCCCTTCCAGCCCGGTGATGGTGTAGTGCGCACCGCTGAAGTCGACCGGTCCGGCACCGAACAGTCCCTTGATGATGGTGATCGCCTCGGCCATGCGGTCGATGCGCACGCCGGGTCGATCGAGTGGGATGCCGGCCTGCTCGTAGTCGGTCGTCATCCAGCCCGCTCCGAGGCCGAACTCGAGTCGCCCACCGCTGAGCACGTCGATGGTGGCGGCTTCCTTGGCCAACACCGCGGGGTGGTGGTAGTCGTTGCACCACACCAGCGTGCCGATGAGCAGTGTGCTGGTGGCCTCGGCAGCCGAGACAATGGCCGGAGTGGCGGCGAACTGTTCGTCGAGGTGATCGGCGATGGTCAACGAGGAGTAGCCGAGGTCCTCGGTGCGGCGGGCGAGGTCCCGCCATGCGGGGCCGTCGGCGGCGGTGCCGGTGAAGCCACCCGGAGGCGCGCTGGCCTGGATGGAGAAGCGGAACGGCTTGGGTCGGGGGAGTCGAACGCTCATGACTGGTCCTCTCAGCGCATCGAAGCGCCGGCGTCGACCGGGAGGGCGATCCCGGTGACCATGCGGGCCTCGTCGGAACAGATCCACAGCAGGGCGTTGGAGATGTCCTCCACCTTCTGGGCGCCGCCATCGAGGGGACGTTGGCCGGTGTAGGCCGCCGTGGTGCGCGGATCCTCGGCGATGATCCGGCGAACGTCCGGGTCGTTGCCCATCACGGTGTCGACCGCACCGGGATGGATCGTGTTCACCCGGATGTCGTACTGACCGACCTCGAGCGTGAGCGAGCGCATCAACCCGACGAGACCGTGCTTGGTGGCGGCGTAGTGGCCGAGGTACGAGTAGCCGCGCAGACCGGCCGCCGAACTGATGAAGGTGATGGCGCCGCCGTTGCCCGCCTCGATCATGGCCGGCAGTCCGGCCTTGACCGTGCGCCACACGCCGGTGAGGTTCACGTCGAGCACGGTGGCCCAGTGCTCCTCGGGCACCTCCCAGGTGAGGTGGTAACTGGCCACGCCGGCATTGGCCACGATCACATCGAGGCGACCGAAGCGGTCGATCCCCTCGGCCACAGCGGCATCGAGGGCGCTCTGGTCGCGCACGTCGGCCACCCGGGTGACGATGCCCCGACCCTCCTGCTCGACGAGGCGCGCCGTCTCGGCCAGGTCCTCGACCGTGGCCGGTTCGTAGGAGACATCCGGAAGGACCGGCGCGCAGGCGTCGATGGCGATGACGTTGGCGCCCTCGGCGGCGAACCGGCGGGCGTGCGAACGGCCCTGCCCGCGCGCCGCCCCGGTGATGAACACGACCTTGCCCTCGAACCGACCGGCGCTGCGCTCCATGTTCCCCCTCCGTCCCTACTCCTGTGTCCTGCGTCCTGCGTCCTGTGACCTTCGTCCTTCGTGCGTTCCTTTCCTACTACCCCCGGTGACCGGTCACCTAGGCTGACCCTTCCCTGACCGGCTGCGGGGGCGTCCGCCCGAGGAGCGACTGCGTGCACGACTCGTCCTTCGCCAAGATGTCGGCCTTCGTCGATCAGTACCTCTCCGACCGACGGGACAGTCACCTGGAGATCCTCGACTTCGGGAGTCAGGAGATCGGGGGCCAGCCCGATTCGAGCTATCGGAACCTGTTCGACACGCCGGACTGGGTCTATCGGGGTCTCGACATGGTGCAGGGCCCGAACGTCGACATCGTCGTGACCGACCCGTTCTCGTGGCCATCGATCGCCGATGACTCGATCGATGTCGTGGTCTCGGGCCAGGTGCTGGAGCATGTCGACTACTTCTGGATCTCCGTGTTCGAGATCGGTCGCGTCCTTCGTCCGGGTGGCATCGCCACCCTCATCGCACCCTCGGCGGGCCCCGAGCATCGTTTTCCCCGGGACTGCTGGCGCTTCTACACCGACGGTTTCGAGTCGATCGCCGGATACCTGGGATTCGATGTGCTCGACGTGTACACCGACTGGGGCCGCGACACCTGGGCCGACTCCATGCTCGTCATGCGCAAGCCCGTGTGGGATCTCGAGTCGAGGGCGGAGTTCCGTCGTCGATCGGCTCACCAGCGGGCGGCGCGTCCCGAGGGTGAGTTCGTCGCTCCCGGACCGGAATCAGTGCCGCCGGTTGCCAGCGTCCTCGCCGGTCTCGTCGGCGACCGGTTGGCCCCGATCCTCGAGGCGCAGCGTGCCGCTGCCGGGCTGTCGCCGTCGAGGAGACCGGGGTCTGCGGAACCCCTGTGGTCGAGGACCAAGGCGGCAGTGCTCACCCTGCTCGGACCGCGATGGTCGGAGCGAGCGCGTGCCCTCAAGAAGTCGCTCCAACGCCGCGCCTAGCGTGCGGGGATGGACGACACGCCCGACGACACACTCGACGATTTCACCCGGGGATCGTTCACGCATGACGGTGTGACCCACGAGGTGTTCCGCAGCGGCACCGGCCCGGCGGTGATCGTGCTGGCCGAGATCCCCGGGATCACCCCGAAGGTGGCCGAGTTCGCCCGCCGCGTGCGGGCGCTGGGGTGCACCGTGTGGATGCCGGTGCTCTTCGGCACGCCGGGACGCGCGCCGTCGGGCGGCGCCATCCTCCGTTCCATGGCCACCGGGTGCGTGTCGCGTGAGTTCGCCGCCTTTGCCACCGGCCGCACCGAGCCGGTGTCGGTGTGGTTGCGGGCCCTGGCCCGACACGCCCATGCCGAGTGCGGCGGTCCCGGTGTCGGCGCAGTGGGCATGTGCTTCACCGGTGGCTTCGCCCTCGGCATGTCGGTCGATCCGACGGTGCTGGCCCCGGTGCTCAGTCAGCCCTCGTTGCCCCTGCCCGTGTCGAAGCGCGCCCGGGCCAGCATCCACCTGTCACCCGAGGACCTGCGGGTGGTGCAGGAACGCACGGCCGACGGTATGTGCGTCATGGGTCTGCGCTTCACCGGAGACCGCGCCGTGCCTGATGATCGCTTCGCCACGCTGCGACGTGAACTCGGTAACGGCTTCATCGCCGTGGAGATCGACTCGTCCCCGGGCAACGAGTGGGGCATCCGCAAGGGCGCGCATTCGGTGCTGACCGAGGAACTCGTCGACGAGCCGGGCCATCCCACCCGCGCCGCGCTCGATGGCGTGCTCGACTTCCTGCGCACCCGGCTGTTGCCCGAAGGCGACTGATCGAGCACGGGATCTGTCGTTCAGGTCGGCACGGTTCGTCGCAGCGCCGCATCCCTTCGGTCGGCCACGGCGGCGATCACATCGCTCACACGGAACGGATAGTTCAGCCACTGTGACGCTCGCAGAGGGCTGTCGACATCGATGCCGTGTCGACGTTGTCGCTCACGCAATCGCTCACCGGCGGATCCGGTACCGGGAGGCGTGACCGTCGGCTCGCTGGAGTGCTCGTTGCCCACCTGCGAGCCATCGCCTCGGATGAACTCCAGCGTCCCATCGGGACGGCGGCCGACGACGATCGAACGACGGTGCACGACGCCGTGATGCCAGGTGCACAGCGGCACCAGATTCTCGATGTCGTCGTGACCTCCGGCCACCCGATGGTGACGATGGTGCAACTGCACCGTCATGGCCGTGCATCCGGGCCAGGTGCAGTGGGGGTGACGGGCGTGGACGGCGCGCCGCTGCACGGCGCTGATCGAGGATCGTCGCCTCCCGACATGGAGCGGGTCCCCGGTCTCGTCCTCGAGGACGGTGTGCAGTCCGGCATCGCACACCAGTGACCGAGCCAGCTCGCGGGTCAGTCCGATGCCCCTCGGCTCCAGTGTCGGTGTCGACGCGATCGTGTTCGGCGCGATCGCATCCCACTCGATCTCGGCCACGTCGCCGGCATCGAGGAGCGTGCTCACCGGTACGTGGACCACGACCTCGGCGGTGAACCCACTGCGGTGGACGGTGGTCGGAGTGGTGGCGGCGGCGAGTTCGCACAGTCGCAGGAGACCCTGGGCGCGCCACTGGCCGCGATCGAGCCCTTCGCGCGGCACCTCGTCGACCGAGGCCGGTGTCGATCGGACATCCGCCCGCCGTCGTCGGGCAATCGCCGGGTCGGCGGGGACGGCATCTCGACGTTCGGTCCGCACCGCAGCCGTCACCGCATCGAGTGCGCCGAGCACGAGTGCGCCATGCACGTGGTCGAACCGGGCGCGCAGCTCCACTCCGTCCTCGTCGTGGATGACGATGACCCGACCGAGCGCCGCTTCGTCGGCGTGACGGGCGGTGACCTCATCGGGTCCGTTGGCTGACTCGTCGACGGCCTCGCCGCCCACCCGTCGCCACTTGGCGCAGAATCGGCGCGTCTGTTCGACGGTGGCATGGCGGGCCAGTTCCACCAGCGCGACCTCGGTCACCGGCGAAGCCACCCGGGCGATGGCCACCGCCTTGTCGACGGCCAGTTCGCCGGTGAGCACGGCATCACCCAAGGTCGGGAGCGTCTCGATGGCCCGACCCAACGATCCCAGAGCCACGGCCCGAGACGACGCCAGTTGACACTTCCAGCCGGCGAACCGCTCGATCGACGGACAGTCCCATTGTGAATGCAGACGGCGCCGTTCGACCTCGCCCAGCACCATCGCCAACTCGGCCTGGGCGGCGGACACGGCGGCCGCCAGTCGCACCGACTCGTCGGTGAGCGCGTCGTCGCTCAGGGCGGACAGCCGGGCGCGCATCGCTTGTCGCACTGCGGAACCGGTTGTGGCCGGTCTCGATGCTGGCTCGCCTCCGTTCTCGTACATGTGTTCGACGGTACGCTCCTCCCATG
>JBJTGD010000159.1:0-4874 GCA_046093735.1 Acidimicrobiia bacterium
GTGGGCCATGGTGGAGGCCGGCGGTTGTCCGGTCGAGTTGACCGAGGAACTGGAGACGGTCGGACGCAACGACTTCTTCGGCACGCTGCCGGGCGCCTTCACCGCTCATCCCAAGATCGATCCCGACACCGGCGAGATGCACGCCATGGTCTACGCGTGGGACAAGTGGTTCGATCACATCCAGTACGTGCGCGTCGGACGTGACGGACGCGTGAACCGCACGGTCGACATCGGCCTCCCCGGCATGTCGATGGTGCACGACATGTCCATCACCGATCGCTACGTGGTCGTGTACGACCAACCGGTGCTCGTCGATCTCGACCTGGCCTTCGCCCAAATGTTCCCGTTCCGCTGGAGCGAGGACTACGGCAACCGCATCGGACTCATGCCCCGGGACGGCGAGGCCACCGACATCGTGTGGATCGACGTCCCGGTCGGGTACGTGTTCCACCCGCTCAACTCCTACGACACGCCCGAGGGTCGGGTGGTGCTCGACGTGTGCTTCTACGACCGCATGATGGATGGCGATCTGCGCGGCCCCTTCGGTGACTGCCTTCCCCGACTGGTGCGCTGGGAACTCGATCCCGTCGCTCGGTCGGTCTCGGTCACCACCATCGACGAGCGGGTCAACGAGTTCCCCCGCGTGCGCGGTTCGCTGTCGGGCAAGCCCTATCGCTACGGCTACTGCGCGCGGGTCGATACGGCCTCGATGCACTGGCCGACGGTCAAGCACGATCTCCTCACCGGTGAGCGAACGGAGTTCGATCACGGTCCGGGGCGGGCCGCCGGCGAGCCGGTCTTCGTGGCCCGACCCGGCGGTGAGTCCGAGGACGACGGCTGGCTCGTCACTTTCGTGCACACCGACGACAGCGCCGAGTTCGTCGTGCTCGACGCGCGTGACATTGGACGCGGCTACCTGGCCCGGGTGCCGTTACCCCAGCGCGTGCCGTTCGGATTCCACGGCAACTGGTGCCCGTCCAAGTGAGTCGAGGAATCCTCAGAACGGCAACTTGTCCGACTGCAGTGCGCGCAGCTCCTCGAAGATCCGACGGCAGGCGTCCTCGTCGTCGGGCGACAGCGGGTCCTCGCACAGCGCCCGGAAGGCGAGGTCGGCGTCGCCGGTGAGCGCCGCCTCCACCACCATGTCCTGCAGTCGCACCTGCGTGTCGATCCAGCCGGCCAGCGGTTCACCGAGCGGGGCCATCGACTCCGGGTGGATGCCCTCGGCGTCGACCGTGGCACCGACCTCGACGATGGCGCCCTCGGCCACATCGGGCAGGTACCCGCGGTTGGGAACGTTCACCGCCATGGCCCGGTAGGGCTCGCCGGTCCACAGCGCAGCGATGATGGGCATGACCTCCTCGTCGGACCGACCCATGCGGTGCAGTGGCACCGGTAGTCGCGTGGTGGCCGCCCACCCGGCCACGCGCTCGAGATGGCGCATCACCGGTTCGTGGAACTCGATCGGTGCGGGCACGAACCCGGCGACGTCGCGGGGGAAAGGCAGGTACTCGCCGATGTGACTGTCCACCGAGCACGGCACCAGTCCGTACTCGCGCACCATGTGCACCACCAGGGGCATGTAGTTGAACTCGACGAAGAAACCACCGACCACATTGCGGTCGAGGGCTCGCCACACCCGCTGGCTCCGCAACGGATAGTCGAAGAACCTTCGCTGGTAGAACTCGCGCACCTTTGGCAGTAGGTCCTCACCGGTGCGCGTGTTGCGGATCTCGGTGAAGAACGTGAAGTGATTGATGCCGGCAGCCGACGCGGTGATCTCCGATCGCTTCCACCGCAACCTCCGACACAGCCGCTTGAGCCCCATCGGCATCTCGTGACACATCCCCACGAAGCGGAGATCGGTGGCCCGATCGATGGCCAGCGACACCCGGCTCATCGGATTGGTCAGGTTGACGAAGAAGGCGTCAGGGCTGTGGCGGGCCACATCGGCGCAGATCGACAGTGTGTTGGTGATGCTGCGCAGCGAGTGGAACACCGCCCCGGGTCCGCCGTTCTCTCCCATGGCGTGCCGGGCCCCGTGTCGCAGGGGCACTGCGTAGTCCTCGTGCCAGTGACGGAACCGATCGAACTCGGCACTGGCGATCACGAAGTCGGCCCCGTCGAAGGCGGCGGCGGGATCGGTGGTGCGTTCGATCACCACCGGCGAACCGGCCGCCTCGTTGCAGCGCACGGCGAATCGCCAGGCTCGCTCCAGCCGGACGGGATCGAGGTCGTGGAGCAGCATGCGCGCGCCCCGCAGGGCGCGGGTGTGCACCACGTCGCTGACCATGGTGGGCCCGAACGACATCCCTCCAGCGCCGACCATGGTGATCCTCGGGCCATTCATGGCAGAAGGTTGCCATGCTGGCCGGGTGCGTGGGCACCCCCGTCGGGGCGTGCCATCCTCTCCCCCGATGTCCGAGGTCCTCACTCCGCCCGGGGGAACCGGCGATCCCGCATCGGCGGCCGCCGAGTCGCGCCCGACGCACCATCGACCGCGCATCCGCGCCCTCGACGGCCTCCGGGGTCTGGCCGTCATCGCCGTGGTGGCCTACCACCTCGAACCCGATCTGGTGCCCGGCGGGTTCCTCGGCGTCACCATGTTCTTCGTCCTGTCGGGGTACCTGATCACCGGACTGCTGTTGGCCGAGTCCAACAGCGACCGACGCATCGACCTCGGTTCGTTCTGGAAGCGCCGGATCCGCCGACTCCTGCCCGCCGGCCTGCTCGGCATCGCCGTGGCCATCGTGGTGGCCCAATGGGTGGGCGACGCGCACCAACTGACGACCCTGCCCGGTGACGTGGTCGGTGGCGTCACCTACACGCTCAACTGGCACTTCCTCGCCACCGGCGTGCAGTACGGCACCGCCTATCTGCAACCGAGCGTGCTGCAGCACTACTGGTCGCTGGCCATCGAGGAGCAGTTCTACATCCTCATCTCGCTACTGGCCGCGGGGCTGGCGTGGCGCACCCGTCGGCGCGCCGCGTGGGCGGTGTCGCTGGGTGTGCTCGCCGTGGCGTCGTTGGTCCTCACCTTCGTCATCGGACCGGCACACCGGTTCGACATCTACTTCAACACCGGCACGCGCGCCGTGGAGATGCTCGTCGGCTCCCTGCTGGCCATCGCCATGACCGGCCGCGAAACGAGGCTGGCCGCGTCACCGATCGCTCGGTGGTTCCGCGTGCTCGGCTGGCCGGCGCTGGCCGTGCTGGTGTGGCTCGTGCTCACCACCGCGGTGGAGGACACATGGCTGTACCGCGGCGGCTTCACGTTGGTCGCGTTGCTCACGGCGGTGACCATCGTGACCGCACACCTCGCCGGTTCGTTCTCGTGGACACTGGCGCGTCGTGCGCTGGTGGGCATCGGTCTCGTGTCCTACGGGATCTACGTGTTCCACTGGCCGTTGTTCATCCTCATCAGTCCCGAGACCACACCGCTCAGCGGTGTGGGCCTGATCGTGGCCCGTCTGGCCGCCACCGCCGCACTCACCCTGCTCAGCTACTGGCTGGTGGAGACGCCCATCCGCTCGGGCGCCTTCGAGGGTCATCGCGTCATGGCTGTCGCCGCCTCGTTCTCGGCCATCGCCCTCGTGTGCGTGGCGTCGTTGGCGGTGTCGACCGGTTCGGAGGATCGAGCCCGGGCCTCGGCCCCGCCCACCGACGGCAATCCGGCGTTCGAGATCGCCGCCGATGCCGACCGCCCGGCGCGAGTGGTGGTGATCGGCGACTCGATCCTCCACGACTCGGTGCCCGCAATGCGCGACCGGGCGTCCGAGTTGGGCATCGACTTCATCGCTCTCGGCGGTCCGCGCCAGACGCTGTTCCAGTACCGCGACGCCTGGTTCGCAGCAGTGGGTGATGCCGTCGACCGACTCGACCCCGATGTCGTGGTGCTGGAGTCGGCCACCGGTTCGCCCGATCCCTACACGACTCGCACCGGCACCGTGCTCCCACCCGACGACCCTCGCTTCTGGGCCGAGTGGGAGGTCGAGTCGCGTCGACTGACCGAACTGGCCGGGTCGCGTGGCGCACTGGTGCTGTGGGTCCTGCCTCCGCCGGTTGATGGCGTCTACAGCCGTTGGTACGGCAACGTCGACGAACGCATGCGGCGCGTCACCGAGATCGAAGAACGCATCGCCGCCTCCGATCCGCGCGTGGGTCTGATCGACTGGCGGGTCATGGGCGATGCCGAGGGTCGCTTCACCCCGGTGTTCGTCGACTCCACCGGCGGCGTGACCGAGATCCGGGCCCGCGACGGCACCCACTTCACGCCGGCCGGTCGCGAACTGCTGGCCCAGACCACCCTGGCCCAACTCGTGCGCCTGTGGAACGAACGGGACGGTCGACCCTGAGTTCGACCCTGAGTTCGACTCAGGTCGTCACATCCACGATCGCAGGCGGTCGATGGTGGCCACCGGGTCACCGCCCACCGGGATCACGTTGAGCACCGACACGCCGGCCTCGGCGAAGGCGGCCAGACGCTCGCGCACGAACCCTTCGGGACCGCAGAGGTTGGTGAGCTGCAGGAACTCGGCGGGCACGGCGGCCGCCGCCTCCTCCTTGCGCCCCGACAGGTAGAGGTCCTGGATGGTCTCGGCCTCGGCCTCCCAGCCGTAGCGACGCAGCAGGTCGTTGTAGAAGTTGCGACCCTTGGCCCCCATGCCCCCGATGTAGAGCGCGGCCATGGGCCGGGCCAGCTCGGCCATGGCACCGGCGTCCTCGCCGATGGCCACCAGACCGCCGGCGCAGATCTCCAACGGACCGAGGGCGGCGTCACGACGGGATCGTCCAGCGGCGAGGTCGGCGCCCCACACCTCGCCGGCCCGATCGGGCAGGAAGAAGATGGGCATCCATCCCTCGGCGATCTCGGC
>JBJTGD010000160.1:0-16139 GCA_046093735.1 Acidimicrobiia bacterium
CTCATGCAGCTGGTGACCGACGCGCGCACATCGCCGAAGGAGGACGTCATCTCGATGCTGGCCTCGGTCGAGGTGGACGGTGATCGGCTCACCGACGACGAGTTGGCCATGTTCCTCAACCAGTTGCTGGTCGCCGGCAACGAGACGACGCGCAACACCATCAGCGGTGGACTCGTCGCGCTGTCGCAGAACCCAGAGCAGTGGGACCGCCTCGTGGCCGACCGTTCGCTGGTCGACAGTGCCGTCGAGGAGATCCTCCGGTGGACGACCGCCGTCATCTACTTCATGCGCACCGCATCGGTCGACACCGAGCTGGCCGGCGTGGCGATCGAGGCTGGTGACCCGATCGTGATGGTCTATGCGTCGGCGAATCGCGACGAAGGTGAGTTCGGGACGAATGCCGCATCGTTCGACGTCGGCCGCTCTCCCAACCACCACATGGCCTTCGGCTTCGGTGCCCACTTCTGCCTCGGCGCCGCCGTCGCTCGTCTCGAGGTCGCCGCCGTGCTCGACGCCCTGCTCGACCGCGGTGTCACCCGACTCGAGCCTGCCGGTCCGGTCACCTACTCACCGAGCAACGTGATCGCTGGGGTGGTCAGCGCGCCGATGATCCTGCGCACCGCGTAGCCGACATCGCCCGACGACGTCCGACGACGCCGGCCATCGACCTCAGGCGAACGAGGCCGGACCGACGTACTGGACGACGATCGCGTCGGCGATGGTCGGATGCGGTTCCCACAGCACGATCCAGTTCTCGTCGTCCGAGCCCACGACCACGCCCCACAGTCCTGTGACGAACCGATGCCTCCGGAGTTCGACACTTCCGGGATCACGCTCGAGTAGGTCGAGGACGTCATCCAGGCGTCGGGCGAGTGCGCCACGCGCCCGATCACGCTCGAGGGACCGCAGCGCGCGTTCGGCTTCGTGATCGAACCAGAGTTCAGGCATCAGCGGTTCGACCTCGGCGGGTGCGCTTGACGAGTCGGCTCGGATCCGCCCTGTTGGCCAGGATCCGTTCGACAAGTTCGTCGTTCGCGAGGAGCTTCGCTTCGAGCTCGCTGAGCACCACTGCCGGGGTGAACACCAATGTGCCGTCGGGTTCCTCGGTGACCAGATACCGCGTGTGCTCCTGTCGGCCGATCCGGCCCAGGCTCACCCGCCTCCGGTCATCGAGTTCCACGAGGTGTTCGGACACGGCCTCACCCTACCGCTGCTGCCCCACTTGGGCATTTGGGTAGAACGGCCCATTCCGGGACCAGCGGTCGGCGGGTGCGCTCAGGCCCCTACCGAGCGGATCGCCAGGCGTCCTCGGCCCGGCGGGCGACCTCGCGCAGGGGCAGGCCGAGGGCCCGCGCCGCCCGGGCCACGTCATCGTGCTCGGCCTTCACCCGATCAGCGGTGGCCTTCACCCGCACGACGTGTCCGTCGACCATGACCTCACCGATCTCGCGGGCCTGCGGCCACCGCTCGAGGGTGGTGCCCCGCACTCCCATCGTCCCGGTCTCACGCGCCAGCACCGCCCGCAACGCAGGTGCCAGCGACGGATCACACAGCACCGAGACGGTGAACGCCGGTCGACCCTTCTTCATCACGATGGGCACGAGCCACGCGTCATGGGCACCCGCGGCGAGAAGTTGCTCGATGCAGTGAGCGAGCGTCTCGCCGGTGACGTCATCGACATTCGTCTCGAGCAGCACCACCGACTGACCGGCGATCTCGGGTTCAGAGCGTGAGCCGATCACGACGCGGGTGAGGTTCGGTCGATCGCCGAGGTCGGCGGTGCCCGCGCCGAAGCCGGCTGCGGTGATGGTCATGGCTGGCATCGGTCCCCACTGCACGACGTTGGCGGCCAGGAGCGCCGCGCCGGTGGGGGTGGTGAGTTCGCGGGGGATGTCGAGCCCGTAGGTCGGCGCGCCGTGCAGCAATGCCACCACTGCCGGCACCGGCACCGGGAGCACGCCGTGTGCGGCGCGCACCGTGCCGATCCCGTCGGCCACGGGCGACGACGCGACCTCGTCGATACCCAACAGTTCGAGGGCGACGCACGTCCCGACGATGTCGACGATGGCATCAAGGGCACCGACCTCGTGCAGGTGCACCTCGGCCGGGGGAATACCGTGCAGGCGACCCTCCGCCTCGGCCAGTGCACCGATGGTCGCCAGGGCCCGACGCGTGACGCGCTCGGGGAGGGCGGCCTCGGCCACGATGCGCGCCACCTCGGCAGCTGCCCGCGCCTCGACGACATCGTCGGTGTGCACGTGCGCCTTGGTTCCGGCGATACCGGAACGAAGGACGGACTCGACCTCCAACGACCATCCGTCGATGGGCAGTCGCTGCAACATGGCCCGTACCTCGTCGACGTCGGCTCCGGCATCGATGAGTGCGCCGAGCGCCATGTCACCGGCGATGCCCGAGAAGCAGTGGAACCACGCCACGGTCGAACCGATCTCGCCCGATGACGCGGGAGCGATAACTCCCTCCCATGCGACAGGACCCGCAGCGATCGAGTCATGGTGATGGCCGCCGTGCGCATGATCGTGCGCATGATCGTGTGAATGGCCATGGCCCTCGTCATGCACGGCTGCGGTCCCCGGCTGTGACGTTGACCATGCGCAGCACGGCGATCGCCGCGCCGAACCCGTTGTCGATGCCCACCACCGTCAGGCCCGACGCGCACGACGCGAGCATGCCCAGCAACGCGGTGACACCGGCGAGCCCCGACCCGTAGCCCACCGAGGTGGGTACCGCCACCACCGGTACCGCCACCAGACCACCGACGACGCTGGCCAGCGCGCCCTCCATCCCGGCCACGACCACCACGGCGTCGACGTCCATGAGTTCTTCGGCCGCATCGAGGATCCGGTGCAGACCGGCCACACCGACATCGGTGATCCGCAGCGGCACTAGGCCGTGGGCGACGAGCGTCGTCGCGCACTCGTCGGCCACGGGGAGATCGGCGGTACCGGCCGTCACCACGGCGACCCGTTCGGAGCGGACCGGAGCCGGGCGCCACACCACGGTGTGCAGTCGGTCGACCGAACCGCCGCCGGCCTCGATCACCTCACCACCAGGATTGGCGGCCACGGCGGCGG
This sequence comes from Acidimicrobiia bacterium, assembly GCA_046093735.1. Lineage (GTDB taxonomy): Bacteria > Actinomycetota > Acidimicrobiia > Acidimicrobiales > Acidimicrobilacustridaceae > Acidimicrobilacustris. The sequence continues at coordinate 3,093 of JBJTGD010000160.1, forward strand.
CCACCTGCGCGACATCGGCCCGCGACAGCACCACGGGCGAGGATCCCGGTTGGGCCAGCAGTTCGGCGACGATCGCTGCGCACTGCTCGGGTGCCTTGCCCGGTCCGTAGACGGTCTCGGCCATGCCCTGTCGCAACGCCCGATGATGATCCACACGGGCGTAGCCGAGGTCGGCAAACGGGAGACGTCGAAGACGGGCCACCGCCTCATCGGGTTCCACGGCCCCCGAACGCACGGACTCGAGCAACTCCTTCAAGGCATCGGCATCCATTGCCCTATCCTCGCCCATCGTGACTCCGCCCGCAGCACGGCCTGCACCCGCTTCAGCGATCGACTGGTCGACGCGATCGATCGCCTTCCTCGGTCCGGTGGGCACCTTCTCCGAACAGGCGTTGCTGGGCCAGCCCGACCTGGCCACCGCCACTCTGCGCGCCCTCGACACGTTCGCCGACGTGCTGCTCGCGGCCGAGGACGGAGAAGTCGACTACGCCTTCGTGGCCATCGAGAACGCCATCGAGGGCACGGTCAACATCACCCAGGATGCGCTGGCCTTCGACACCGACCTACTCATCCAGCGCGAGGTCGTGTTGCCGGTGCACCTCGACCTGATGGCCCGTCCCGGGGTGCAGCTGGCCGACATCACGCACGTCTATTCGTTCCCTCACGCGCTGGCCCAGTGTCGCAAGTGGATGGCCACCAACCTTCCCGGGGCCGTTCCCGAACCGTCGAACTCGACGGCCGACGCGGCGCGCATGCTGGCCGGCGCCACCGACGATCACCTCGTGCACGGTGCTGCGATCGCTCCCGGTCATGCTGCTGGGGTCTATGGGCTGCAGGTGCTCGCGCACGCCATCGAGGACCACGACGACAACGCCACCCGCTTCGTGCTCGTGGCGCCACGCTCCATCCCGGCGCCCACCGGTCACGACAAGACCTCGATCGTCGTGTTCCAGCGCGCCGACGAACCCGGTTCGCTGCTGTCCATCCTGCAGGAGTTTGCGGCGCGCAACATCAACCTGACCAAGCTCGAGTCTCGGCCCACGCGTCGCGGCCTCGGCGACTACTGCTTCGTGATCGATCTCGAGGGCCACATCGCCGACGACGTGGTGGCCGATGCGCTGCGCTCGCTCAAGTCGAAGCATGCCGAGGTGAAGTTCATGGGCTCGTACCCGGCGGCGGGTTCGGCCGAACACGAAGTGCGCCAGGAGGTGACCGACGCCCAGCGCCGGGCCGATGACTGGATCGCCGAACTGAGAGCCCGCGTCGTCTGACTTCCGATCCTGTGCCACCACCGCATCGCTAGTGTTGATGGCGGAAGGGTGGCAGAGCGGACGATTGCAACGGTCTTGAAAACCGTCGAGGTGCAAGCCTCCGGGGGTTCGAATCCCCCTCCTTCCGCCATTCGAATCGGCAGGACCCGACCGCTAGGGTTCGAGGCACCTTGGAGAGGTGCCAGAGTCAGGCCGATCGGGCCTCCCTGCTAAGGAGGTGACGGGTAACACCGTCCGTGGGTTCGAATCCCACCCTCTCCGCTCGGTGGACGGGTCCTGCTCGGCAGGACCCGTTCCGCGTTGCGTGCGAGCGTCGGGTGCGAGTGGCGTCACGGTTCGAGCAGACGTCGGATCCGGTCGACTCGGCGTTGGGCATCGGATCTCCGCACCGGATCGGTGAGGCGGGCGAGTCGCAGTCCGGCCAGCAGGTAGGCGAGATCCCCCTCCCGAGCCTCGTCGTCGAGGTCGACGCCCAGGTCGGATGCGACCTCGGCGAGCGACCGACGGGTGCCGGGGTCGGCGGCCAGTCGCTCACGGACCCGCTCGGCGATGGCGATGTCCTCGGCCACGTCGAGCAGCAACTCGAAGGTCGCGTAGGGCAGCAGCACGGCCTCGGGCTGCCGATGGTCTCCGAACACCACTGGTTCAGCATCGAGTCCCTCGACCCGGAAGCGGGCGACGTGCGAGGTCAGATTGGCTCGGGCATCGGAGATGGTGTCGGGCACGGGTCCCCCGGATCTGAAGATGTACAGGAACTTGCGCAGAATTCTGGACAACGAGGATCTTGGACACGGCCATCCGCACCTCCCGACCCACACGCTCGGGCGGGGACTCCTACAGTTCTGCCACCTCGTCGGGGAGGTCACGGTGATCCCGCAGCAAAGGTCGGTGCGTCACAGGTCGGGCCGTAGGTCGGGTCGTTGGGCTGCTGCTAGCGCCGTCGTGGTGCTGGCGTTCGCCGCCAGCGCATGCTCCGGTGACAGCGGGCCGCTGCGGATTCCGCTCGGGAGCGGTGGTGACGGCAGGAACGAGGCGTCAGCAGACGCCATGTCGCTGTCGATGCTGACGCCCTCCACGTTCGTGCTCGCTGACGGCGTCGACATCCCGGCGGGCGAGGCGGAGGCCTGGCGGTGGGACGCTCCCGGGGTTGAGGACGTGGCCGCCCTCGCCGACCGACTCGGTGTCGAGGGAACCCCGGTCGAGGTTCCGGCCGACCAGGGAGGCGGGTGGACCGTGGGCGATCCGTCGGCAGTCAACGCGTCGTCGCTCTCGGTTGCAGCAGGGGGCGCGTGGTCGGCGGCTGCCGGCGGGTCCCAGACGGTGGTGTCGTCGGCGGAGTGTGTCGGCCCTGTGGTCATGTCGGTCGACCCGGCGTCGCCCGAGGGTGGCCCGGTGGTCACCACCGTCGACGACCAGAGCGCCTGCGTTGACGTCGAGGCGACCCCCGAGCCCCCAGCCGACTTGCCGACGGATGAAGAAATCCTCGCCACGGCCACAGCGATCTTCGGTGACGCAGCTGAGGCGCGTGTCGACTGGCGCGACGACTGGAGTGTGGCGGTGTCTGCCGACTACCTCGTCGACGGTCAGCGTTCCGGCCACGCCGGCTACTACGCCGTCTACGGCACGGGATGGTACGCGTCGGGTCTGCTCGGCGAACCGGTGGCCCAGGGCCGCTACCCCACAATCTACGCAGCTGAGGCTGTGGCTCGGCTCACCGACTCGCAGCTTGGGACCGGGTTCGTGACGGCAACGGGGGGCCTCGCCATCTCGTCACGCCTACCCGGTGACGAGCCGGCGGTGCAGCCGATGCCCGAGTCGAAGCCGGCTGAGTCGCCGCCGAGTGACGTGCCGACCAACGAGCTCCTGTCCGTTGAGCCCCAGCCCGCCGAGATCGATCCGGTTGCGCCCATCGAACCGATGCCCATTGAGCCGATGCCCGAGCCGGAGCCCGTTGAGGTGGTGCTCGTCAGCGTGACCGCAACGCTCGTCCCCTTCTTCGACGGCACGAGCGCGGCATGGTCGCTCCCGGGCTACCTGTACATCGACGCCGACGGCGGGGAGTGGGGGGTTGTGGCCGTGTCCGACGACTATTTCGAGGAGCCGACCGAGGTTCCACCGGGTGCGGTTCCCCCAGGAGATGGTGGCGCAGTGCCCGGTGACGAGAAGCCGACGGTTGACGTCGGCTCGGGTGGCGGTGTCGCTGACCCGTCGACGGGGTCCGGTGGTTCGGGCGCGTCGGAGCCCGGCTACGCCGGAACGCTTCCCGACGTCGTGGGTCAAACCGAGGACGACGCCACGGTGGCGCTCGAGGCGGCGGGTTTCACCGTGCGCGTGGTCGAGCGGGATGGCGAGATGTTCATGGTGACCAAGGACTACCGGGAGGACCGCGTCAACCTCGTGGTTACCCGTGGTGTCGTCACCTCGCTCACGATTGGCTGACGCCTGAAGCCTGACACACAGCGCCTGACCCCCAACCCCTGATCCCTGAGGCAGAGTGACGCGCCGTTGGGAGTGGGTACTGGGAGGCCATGAGGGGGACATGGTCGGATGGTTTGAGGTTCGCGTCGACGGGCCAAAGCGCCATCACTACCGGCTGTTTTGCCTACTCGACTACGAAGCGCAGGCCCAGTCGAAGCCGTTCCTTGTAGTAGTCCAAGGCCTTGATAAGCCGTTCCGGACAACCTTGTCCGATTCGGACTACGCCAAGGTGCGCGCGCTTGGTGATGAGTACCGCCGTCGGAATCCTCGTAGCACTTCGTAAGGCCGGGTTACGCCAGGGCGGGCGGCCTAGCGTCAAGTTCGGCTAGGTGCCGGGCGAGCGCCTCGATTTCAGCGACGTCCTCTCGAAGCAGTGGTTCGGTGAGTGACACACGCTCTGCGTCTGAGAGCGGAGTAAGCGTGATCTGCATCCCAAGAGCTCCCGCTACCTCGCTCAAAGTACCCAGCGTAGGGTTCACCTGGTGTGCCGGGAAGAGCCGTCGTACTGTTGCGGGCTCGGTGTCTATCGCTCGCGCAAGAGCCGCGTTCGAAAGACCGGCTGCAGCCCTCGCCTCATTGCGGCGACGATCCGGTCGATGACAGGGCGCCCCGCCGTTGCAGGGCTTCCAACCTAGGTCCACACACCGCTCGGTGGACGGGTCCTGCTCGGCAGGACCCGTCGCCTCTTTGCCGGCTTCGGGCCCGGGGGCCCCGGCCACTAGCGTCGGGCCTCCGCACGCTGCCGTGCGCACAGCCGGTCGCCCCGACGTCCCCGCCCTAGGAACGGTCATGCCCAACCACACCATCATCTACACCCTCACCGACGAGGCCCCGGCGCTGGCGACGAGTTCGCTGCTGCCGATCGTCAATGCCTTCACCAAAACCGCCGGCGTCGAGGTCGAACTGCGCGACATCTCACTGGCCGGCCGGGTGCTGGCCACGTTCCCCGAGGCCCTGAACCCCGAGCAGCGGATCAGCGACGACCTGGCCGAACTCGGCGAACTCGTGACCCGCCCCGAGGCCAATGTCATCAAGCTGCCCAACATCTCGGCTTCGATCCCCCAGTTGAAGGCGACCATCGAGGAACTGCAGGCCAAGGGCTTCGCCGTGCCCGACTATCCGGACGAGCCGACCACCGCGGCCGAGCGCGACATCAAGGAGCGCTACGACCGGGTGAAGGGTTCGGCGGTCAACCCGGTGCTGCGCGAGGGCAACTCCGATCGCCGGGCGCCGCTGTCGGTGAAGAACTACGCCAAGTCGCATCCCCATTCGATGGGCGAGTGGTCGCCGGATTCCAAGACGCATGTGTCGACGATGGGCGCCGACGACTTCCGTTCCAACGAGAAGTCGGTGACATTCGACAACGCCGATGAGCTGAGCATCGAACTCGTCGCCGCCGATGGTTCGGTCACGGTGCTCAAGCAGTCGATCCCGGTGCTCGCTGGCGAGATCGTCGACGCCACGTTCATGAGCGCTACCGCGCTCGACGAGTTCCTCGTCGCCCAGATGGCCGATGCCAAGGCGCAGGACGTGCTGTTCTCCATCCACCTCAAGGCCACGATGATGAAGGTCTCCGACCCGATCATCTTCGGCCACGCCGTCACCGCCTACTTCGGCAGTGTGTTCACCAAGCACCCGTCGGCCTTCGATGGTCTCGGCGTGAACGTGAACAACGGCATGGCCGACGTGCTGGCTCGCGTCGAGACGCTGTCGGACACGCAGCAGACGTCGATCGAGGCCGACATCTCCATCGCCATGCTCGAGGGACCGGAGTTGGCCATGGTCGACTCCGACCGGGGCATCACCAACCTGCATGTACCGAGCGACGTCATCGTCGACGCGTCCATGCCGGCGATGATCCGCGACTCGGGGAAGATGTGGAACCCCGAGGGCAAGCGGCAGGACTGCAAGGCCGTCATCCCCGACTCCTCCTATGCCGGCGTCTACGCCGCGGTGATCGTCGACTGCAAGGCCAACGGTGCCTTCGATCCGACCACCATGGGAACCATCCCGAATGTCGGTCTGATGGCGCAGAAGGCCGAGGAGTACGGCTCGCACGACAAGACCTTCGAGATCCCCGTCGACGGCACCGTGCGCGTGGTGAACAGCGCCGGTAAGACGGTGATGGAGCACGTGGTCGGCGCCGGCGACATCTGGCGGGCCTGCCAGGTGAAGGACGAGCCGGTGCGCGACTGGGTGAAGTTGGCCGTCTCCCGCGCCCGACTCACCGGGGCGCCGGCGGTGTTCTGGCTCGACGAGACCCGGGCGCACGACGCGCAGGTCATCGCCAAGGTGAAGCGCTACCTGCCCGAGCACGACACCACCGGACTGACCATCGAGATCATGGCGCCCGAGAAGGCGTGCGAGTACTCCCTGCTACGGGCCCGGGCCGGCCAGGACACCATCTCGGTCACCGGCAACGTGCTGCGCGACTACCTCACCGATCTGTTCCCGATCATGGAACTGGGCACCAGCGCCAAGATGCTCTCGATCGTGCCGCTCATGAACGGTGGCGGTCTGTTCGAGACCGGCGCCGGTGGTTCGGCGCCGAAGCACGTGCAGCAGTTGGTGAAGGAGAACCACCTGCGCTGGGACTCGCTCGGTGAGTTCCTGGCGCTGGCCGCGTCGCTCGAACACCTGGCGCAGGTGTCGGACAACCGCACTGCGCAGATCCTCGCCGACACGCTCGACCGCGCCACCGGTTCGGTGCTGAACGAGAACCGTTCGCCGTCACGGAAGGTCAACGAGCTCGACAACCGCGGCAGCCACTTCTTCCTCGCCCTCTACTGGGCCCAGGAACTGGCGGCCCAGACCGACGATCCGGCGCTGGCCGCCAAGTTCGCACCCATCGCCGAGGCATTGGCCGCCAACCAGGCGGCGATCGTTGACGAACTGGCTGCCGTGCAGGGCGCGCCGGTGGATCTGGGGGGCTACTACTCCCCTGATCCCGTGAAGGTCGCGGCCGTCATGCGACCCAGCACCACGTTCAACGCCATCATCGACTCGATCTGATTCGCGGATTCAGCCGGCGAACACCGGCACGACCGAATCAGGGTCGGGAAGCGTGCACCCGTCGAGCATGAGCTCCACCGAGGCCATCTGACCGGCACTCGCCGTGGCCATGAGCGTGTGGACGCCACCGTCGATGCCACACGGCAGGGCGAACGTCGCGTCGCCGAACCCGCCCTGCGCCACGGTGATCGTTCCGAGGACGATGGGGTTCGAAAACAGCGTGACCGTCACCGTCGAGGCGAACTCGTCGACCTCCACCCGGAGATCGCCGTTGGCCAATTCCACCGCAGCACCGTCGCCTCACACATACGCGTTGAGGTGCAACGATGTGGGCAATGGCCTCACAGGGTGATGCAGTCGGCAACATGAGTGACGGCGATCAGCAATGGTCGCCCCGCCGGTTCTACCTGGCTATCTCGGCGATCATGTTGGTTCAGACCGTCATCGTTCTTGATGGCGCTGGTGCACCGACGCTTGCTCGGGCCGCGCAGCTTGATCTCGGAACTGATCTGACCGGAATCCAGTATGCGATCGGTGGACAATTGCTCTTTGCCGCCGCGTTCACCATGGTCGCATCTCGACTCGGAGCAATCTTCGGACGCACTCGCATCTTCACACTCGGTATCGGAGTGCGAGCCCTTGGATTTCTTCTCGTTCTCCTCGCTTCCAACGCCCAGGTGTTCTTCCTCGGGCGCGCAGTGTTCGGCGGCATCGGCACTGCGCTTGCACTCGTGAATGCACTCGCCATCCTTGGCGTCACCTTCGAGGGTGAACCACGAGTGAAGGCAGCTGCCACCGGTGCATCGGTCTTCGCTCTGAGCGCCATCATCGCTCCCCTGCTTGCGGGAATGTTCGCGTCGACCATCGGCTGGCGTTGGTTCTATGTCGTGTGTTTGGCCATCAACCTGCTGACTTTTGCCTTTGTGCGGTACACGCCTGTGGTTGCCGCGACGCACCGATCAGAACGAGTCGACCTCGTCGGCGCGCTTCTTGCCGTGATCTCCTTCGGCTGTGTCATTTTCGGCATTCAACAAATCACGCCATGGGGTTTCATCGAAAATCGAAATGCCCCGTTCACCATTGCAGGTAGATCGCCGGCGTTGGCAATCGTTGCGATCGGCATTCTTCTCGTCATCGTGTTCATCGCTACCGAGCACCGCCGGGGCAAAGCGGACGAACCCGTACTTTTCAACACAGAGTTGCTGCGTGATCGCTTCATCCGAAACTGCAACATTGCCCTCGTCGGCATTGGCTCGATTCTGTTCGGCGTCACCTTCCTCGCCCCCATCTACCTGCAGATCGTCAGTGGACTGAGCCCATTTCAGTCAGGACTGCGCATTTCGTTCTTTGGAATCGGGGCTTTGGTGATGTCACGGTTGTTTCCCCGGATTTCTCGAACGCGATCGGTGCGAACCTTGTTTTCGATCGGGATGGCAATGATCGTCCTGGGGCTTCTTGCGTTGGTGTGGGAAATCGGGCCTGTGCCTTGGGGAGCGATGCCCTTGGCCATGGTTCTCTTCGGACTCACCCTCTCCCTTTCGAAAACTTCGATCAATGTCGCAACACAACGCGCCGTTGCCCCGCCAGAACGGGGTAACACCACTGCACTTTCGGAATCGGGATGGGCTCTCGGAGGCTCACTCGGTATCGCCATTGTCGGAACGATCCTGCTGGCGTCTTTGGCCAGCGGAATTCAGAACTCGATTCTCGAAGATGCGACGTTGAGTCGGGAAGCAAAAGCGGTGACGGAGGAGTATCTGGATGAAGGCATCTCTATCGTTCCCGACGCCCGTGTGCGCACTGTGCTTACCGAAGAGGGTCTCGGTCAAAATGAAGTCGATGTGATAGCCGATCACTACAAACGTTCGGCCAATTCCGCGCTTTTGGCTTCGATCGCTGGAAGTTCGATTCTCGCCCTGTTCACCTACGCCGCCGTTCGCCGCCTACCCAAACGCGATCCGGTGTTTTCCGCCGGGTGACATCGCGCAAGAGCACAGGCATCGGCCAGCAATGGACCGTGGTGGCAGTACCCCATGAGGCGAAATGACGATTTAGGGTGAGTCGATGGCCTGTTTGCAACGTTCCATTCGCTCCTTCGCCCTTGTCACCTGATTCGTTTTCGCCGCGGTGACCGTTCAGCGCACGACCGGCACGGGGCTGTCGACCACGACCGTTCCGTCCGATCGTGCCTCGACCGTGATGGGTCCGTGCGGCGAGGGAACCGTGGCACGCGCCCAGTCGAGATCACCGAGCGCCGGCGCCACGCGCACGGCGGCGTAGCCCGGTTCGGCCGGTGTGATGCCGAGCACGAACCGCACCAGATCGGCCGTCGGTGTCGACGACCATCCGTGACACCGGGTACCGCCCGTCCAGCACTCGGGCCACGACGTCTCGCCGGCGTCGAGGAAGACCTTCCAGTCGCGACACAGATCGGCGATGAGATCGGCCCGACCGGCGCGGGCCAGACCGGCGTGCACCACGAAGCGGAAGAACGGTTCGGCCCCCACCATCTGCGTCTCGGCATCCCACTCCGGTAGCGGGTAGCCGCTGAGCATGTACTGGTAGCCGGTCGAACCTCCGGTGGGCGTGACGGGGTCCATCACGAACGAGTGGTTGATGAGCCGTGACCGGTCGGTGATGCCGGCGACGACGCGGTCGATGCGCCCGGCAGGCACGAGTCCGGCCCACAGCGCGGCGGCACCCGGGTGCTGGGCGGCCGGGCGTTGTGGCACGCCGTCGACGATGTGGTCGATGTACACACCACGGCCCTCGTCCCAGAACACGTCGAAGCCGTCACGCACACCGGCGTGACGACGTCGGGCCCACTCGGCCGATCCGGCGTTGCCCACCCATTCGCTCATCTCGGCGAAGTCCTCGAGGGCACGGGCCCACACGGCATTGAGCGTCGACGAGCAATCACGTGAATAGAAACTGGCCCAGTCGATCAGCACCCAGCCGGTGACGTGATGCAGCAGACCGTCAGCGGCGAGGAACGATTCGAACCAGCGCAACGTGCGCTCGGCCGCCGGTAGCAGTTCGGCCACGACGTCACGATCGCCGGTGTAGCGGTAGAGGTTCCACACCGAGTGCACCCACATGAGCGACCAGTCGGGAACGAACGTCCGATCGTCGGCGGCGAAGTCCGAAGCCACCGCCATGTGCAACAAGCCGTCGGTGCGGGCCATGGCCGCCAGTTGCGGATGCCAGATCGGCATCGACCAATCCGGGTTGCTCACGAGATCGACGGTCTGGTGCACCACCGAGTCACCCGTCCATGCCCGTTGTTCGCGCGTCGGACAGTCGACATAGGCATCGAGCGCGCTGAGGTCGACGGTGCGCAGTCCGACGGCGTGGATCTCGTTCAGCAACGGATCGGAGCACTCGAACGATGCGCCCGCCGGGCGGGGCCGATGGCGATCGGCGATGGCCAGGTCGATCTGCGGCGGTGCCGAACCGTGCGGCGTGCGCACCGACGCATGGAGGTACCGGGTGCCGATGAGATCGAGCGACTCGAACTCGGCGTCACCGTCGGCGCACACGTAGCGCAGACCGGCGTGCTGACCCAGGGTGACGAGCAGTCCGGCGTCGTCGAGGTGTTCGGCGGCGGCGAGATCGATGACGGTTCCCGCTGTCGCCCCTCGCACGCGCAGACGCACGGTGCCGGTGGCGATCCGACCGAGATCGAAGCGCAGCAGTTCGGCCGGTGCCTCACCGGCACCAGACCGCACGCAGTCCTCGTCGGCCAGCACCTGACGCACCGGATCGTCCGAGAGCGCTGCGCCCATGACCGGACCGGACTCGACGAGCGCCGCCTCGTGCACTGCGCCACCGGCGAACGCAACGCGCACCGGAGGTCGCAGCATCCCGAACGGTTCGCTGGGCGGATGGGGATCACCGTGCCCGCCGGTGCTGAACGGCGTGATCTCGCGCGCGCCCTTCCACCCCGATGCATCGAATCCCGGACGATCCCAACCGTCCGGGTACACCCGGGCGTCGAACCATTCGATGGGCAGGCAGGCGACGTCACCGGGGATGGCCACCGGTGTCCACGGCGAGACGGGCGCCGTGGTCCACGATCGATCCGACACGATCCACTCGTCGCCGACGAGCGCCTCGAACACCAACGAACCCGATCCCATCGAGTAGGTGGGCGGGGCCGGCATCCACCACGAGGTGGCCCGTCCGAAGTGTCGGGCGACGATGGCCAGCACGTTGTCACCCGGCACGAGGTAGGGCGCGAGGTCCACGACGTCGTAATGCGCCGCTCGGGGATCGCTGCGCACCGGTCCGCGCGCCACCTCTGCGCCGTTGACGCGCAGCACATGACGGCCATCGGTCCACAGGCGCGCCGGCACCGAGGCGGGCACGGCATCGAGGTGCAGTTCGCGCCGCAGCAGGGCGATGTGATCGGTGGGGTCGTCGAGCACGGCCCGGGTGGCGGTGTCGAGTCGGAGTAAGGGCGGCCGGTCCCAGATCCACCTCGCCCGCCAGCGGGCCCCGAACGGCTCCGGGTGTTCGAGGTCCACGCGTCCCCCTTTGGCCGTCGACGCCAGCGGGCAAACCCTACGTCGCCGGGCGGTCGTGGCCGGGAGCGACTACGACGCGGTCGGGAGCGGCGGCACGCCGTAGTGGTCGAGCACATCGGCGTAGGGCCAGTCGATCATCGACAGATGCTCGCCGTACGAGAAGTCGGTGCGCGTCGCGCGACCACGTTCCATCGCCAGCATCACCATCTCGACGTTGGCCGGGTCCTGGAGCGGCGGATCCCCCGGCTCGTACCCGGGAAACAGGATGCCGGTCTCGTGGATGATGACGCTGCCGAGGAACTCGAGCCAGTGGATGTCACTGTCGGTGATCATCAACTTCATCGCGCCGAGTGCGATCTCCCCGACCGGCGTCGCGTCGTAGCCGCCGATGACGTGGGCCATGTCGTGACCGAGCAACGGGATCGACTCGGGTCCGATGGTGAAGTTGTTGCGGTCGTAGAACGCCGCGAACTCGGCACCGAGCGTGCCCGGAGCGGCTGATCGGATCGCCGTCTCGATCTCGGCGAACCGAACTGCGGCGTCATCGGCATCGGCCTGCGCGAGCTCGAGCATCTCGGGCTCCATCATCTCGGGCGCCTTCTCCTCGAACCGTCGCATCCAGTCGGCGACGGCAGCCTCGGCACCCTGCGAGACGTAGTCGCGGGCGATCGCCATGCCCGGTCCGTCGCCTCCCAGGGCGTGGCAGTACTCCTCGATCCGCTCGGCGTGGGACTCCTCGAGGGGGTGACGGCTCAGTTCGAGCAGCACCATGAGCTCGCGGGTGCGACGACGGAGTCGCTCGTCGGTGATCCCCTCGGCCGCCCCGCCGGAGGTGATCGCCGCCGACGGCGACAGGTCGGGATCGTCCAGTCCCCAAAGGTGTGTGGCCAACGCCCGCAGGATCATCAACTGCTCGTCGGTGGGACCGTCGGGTCCGCAGATGGCGCCGAGGCAGGCGCGGGTGACGAGTTCGGCATCGGAGGCGGCGAGGGCTCTGGGCATGGGGCAAAACCTAGATGATGCCCGGCGTGGATTTCCCGAGGGCCCGACGGGGCCGGTATCGTCTCCTCCGCTGCGCTCGTAGCTCAATTGGATAGAGCATCTGACTACGGATCAGAAGGTTGGGGGTTCGAGTCCCTCCGAGCGCGCCACATAGATGCAGGTCAGAGCGTCGAAACCGACCCTACCAGGTCGGCTTCGTGCATGTGGGGGGCAAATTGGGGGGCAACGGGTTCTCGATTCCTCGCAGGCAGTACCTTCTGCATTCAGGCGGGAAGGCGGATAGCGGCATGCGAAGGTTCTCTAGAACAATCATTGTGACGGCGGTCCTCGTCGGGCTTGCGGGCTGCACAGGCAACCGAGGTTCTTCGTTGAGGGACTCCCCAGCGTCCACTTCCTCGACGGCGTCTGTCGCATCTCCCCCACCAACAGCCGTCGTGGAGACATCCTCGACGACAGCGAGGACATCGGCACCGCCGGCGCAGGCTCCTGTCGCCTCGCCTCCGACAACCTCCAACGGACCCTCATCCGCCGATCTCGCCGCTCAACGTGAAGCGGCCTATCAGCAGCAGCAACTGACGCTGCTGAATCAGTGCATGACTAATGCCCAGAAGGCATATGACGATCAAGTGGCGCTCGAGAATCGCTACAAGGACTCAATGCAGAGACTGAACACCTGGGGTCCTGGCATGGAGCAAGTCCACCAGCAGACACTGACCCATTTGATGGAGGCGAAGTTGCGCTCTGAGCAGGTCTGTACG
>JBJTGD010000161.1:0-18026 GCA_046093735.1 Acidimicrobiia bacterium
CGTTCCACGAACAATCGAGATAGGCGTCGACCACTCCGGCCGCCACCGCGCACAGATCCAGTGCGCACGCCCCCAACGCGCGGTACTGGTACCAACCGAGCCACCGGTGCGTGTGGCCCGACAGCGCCACGAGCGATTCACGCATCGACGTCGCGCCCGATGGCGCCAGTCGTTCGCCGTTGCAGGTGGCGCCGTGCCCGCGCACCGCCTCGAAACGGTCACCGGTGGCGAGGTTGATGACCAACGCGGCGCGCGGTCCATCGACGTCGACGGCACACAGACTGGTGGCATACCAAGGGATTCCGCGACTGGCGTTGGTCGACCCGTCGAGGGGGTCGAGCACCACCGTCATCGGTGCCTCGGGTCGGTGACGCCCCGATTCCTCGGACAGCACCCCCACGCCGGCACGGTCGAGGATCTCCAGCGCAGCGGCATCAGCGGCCAGGTCGCTCAGATACTGGCCATGACGCGTACCGGCCAGTCCCCAGTCCGACAGGCTGCCCAGCGCGGCGCGGATGGCGGCCGCCGTCTCATCGAGCAGTTCGACCACGTCCTCGTCGCGCACACCCCGAACGTACCCGGCTCGGCCCCGGGAACGGGGCCGCACGGAAACGGCAGGCGACACCGCCGGTACGCTCGCGCCGTGGCCATCATCGACGTTCCCGGCTTCGTCGCCGATCTGAAGGACCACGCCGTCGACCACGCCTTCCACGTACACGACGAGCGTCACTTCATCGAGACCTACTCCATGCGCCAGGCGTGGGAGGTCGATCTCCATCCCGAGGACGCCTGCGGTGGTCCGCTCGATCTGCATCTCGCCCTCGAGGTGGACCCTCGCGTGATGCTCGGCTTCGAGGACAAGATGCTCGAGCTCCCCGAGGGCGCGGAGCCCATCGAGGGTTACGCCTTCACCCTGGTGTTCACGTGGACGCTGCCGCCACTCCCCCGGCCGCCCGATCTGCTGGTGCTGGCCACCGAACTGGCCGGGGTCGGCGGGGTCGAACTGCCGCTGGAGATCTCGGCCATCGATTCGTTCGCGGCGGTCACCGATGCACCGGAGCGGAGCCTGACGATCGTGTCTCGGATCGAGGTCGGACTCGACCGCATCTTCCTCGGCCAGGAACAGATGTGCGACGTGCTCGAGACCTGCCACAACGTGAGTTCGTGGCTGTTGGAGCGCTCCGGGGTGTGGTTGGACGACGCCTGAGGGGCACTCGCTAGGGTCGAACCATGAAGATCAACCCTGCGGCGGGCCGGCTCGGCGCCGTCGTCTCCGATCTCGACCTGCGTCATGCCACCGAAGCCGACATCGCTGCCATCCGTGGACTGATCGATGAGTACCTCGTGCTGGCCTTCCCTGATCAGGGCGCAATGACCGACGAGGAACAGGTGGCGTTCACCCTCAACTTCGGTGACCCCTACATCCACCCCCTCGGTCGCCGTCTCGGCGCCACGTTCGGCGCCGGACGCATCGTCGACGATCTCGAGCACCCGCCCTATCAAGACCACTGGCACACCGACGTGAGTTGGGACCCCGAGCCACCCGCTTACGGAACGTTGCGCATGTTGCAACGCCCCGAACGTGGCGGCGACACGATCTTCGTGTCGATGTACGCCGCTTACGACGCGCTGAGCGAACCGCTGCGCTCCATGCTCGACGGACTCACCGCCGTGCACACGATGGGGATCGGCGCGGCATTCCGTTCCAAGGCCGGTGATGCGACGGTCGACGCCACCATGGCGGAGTTCTCCGGCACGACGCACCCCGTGGTGCGTACCCATCCGTCGACCGGTCGTCGCTACCTGAACGTCAATCAGGCGTTCACCGACCACATCGTGGAGTTGTCCTCCGACGAGAGTCGCGCCGTACTCGACCTGCTGTTCGCCCACTGCACAAACCCCAACTTCCAGTTGCGCTGGGTGTGGACCGAGGGCGACCTGATCCTGTGGGACGAGCGCCCGACGATGCACTTCGCCGTGGCCGACTACTGGCCCCAGCGCCGTGAGGTCGCCCGCGTCAACGTCAGGTGAGCACCACCCGGACCAGCGACCGCTACGAACCACTGCTCGGAACGGTCGTCGAGATCGATCTCGAACTCGACCTCGCAGGGCGCGAACCCGAGGCCGACGCGCTCTCCACTGCGATCGTCGACGAGATGGTGCGGCTGCAGTCGATCCTGTCGAGCGTCGATCCCGACAGCGAGTTCTCGCGCTGGTGTCGCGGCGAGCACAGCGATACCTCGCCCGAACTGCTCACCGTGCTGGCTCTGGCTGCCGACTGGCAGCGTCGATCACGGGGTCGGTTCACCCCGGCGGCGGGTCGACTCACCCGTCTGTGGCGGGCCGCCGAACTCGACGGCTGCGAGTCCGATCCGGCGGAACTGGCCACCGTGGTGGCCGACATCGGCGAACCGAGATGGTCGGTCGTCGACGGTGTCGCCGTTCGCCTCGTTGACACCACCGACTGCACGCTGAACGCCCTGGCCAAGGGGTGGATCGCCGACCGGGCCCTCACCATTGCCATGGCCGCCGAGGGCGTGGTCTCGGCGACGATCAACGCCGGCGGCGACCTCGTGACCGGAGGCCGCAGCGAGCGACGCATCGGCATCGAGGACCCGGCCACTCCGTGGGACAACGCGCCGCCGCTCACCACCATCGTGCTGCGTGACGCCGGGTTGGCCACCAGCGGTGGCGCCCGTCGCGGCTTCCACATCGATGGCGTGCTGCACTCGCATGTGCTCGATCCCCGCACCGGCCGACCAGTCGACGGCATGGCCTCGATCTCGGTGGTGGCGCCCACCGCAGCCGAGGCCGACGTGCTCGCCACCGTGCTCGGTGTGGAACGGGCAGCCGATGCCATCACCGAGGCAACGGCCCTGGGGCTGGCCTGCCTGGTGGTGACCGCCGAGGGTCAGGTGCTGGCCACCGAGGGGTGGCGACGTCTCGAGATCAGTTGACCATCAACTGACGATCAACTGACGGCCATGGCCGCAAGGACGGCGGTGAGCACGGCCCCGAACCCGGCCACCACGAACGCTGACGTGCGACGTCGACGCAGCATCAACTGCAACACGATGCCGGCCAGCGCCATCACCACGAGCAGGATGCCGGAGACGTCGATCACCCACTTCCACGACGTGTCGGCGTAGCGGCCCTTGTGCAGGTCGTTGAGGATGCCGAAGAACCATCCCTGCTGGGTGGTCACCAGTTCGTAGCGAGCATCGGACAGCGAGAAGGTGAGATCGGCGGCGTACCCGGGCTTGCGGTAGCGGATCGCCGCTGAACCGCCCGTGGAGTCGAAGCCCTCGACCTCACCGGTGACACCAAGTTCGTTGCGGGCGTACTCGGAGACGGGCAGCCACGCCACCGCGCCATCGCCCATGATGGGGGCCACGGTCAGCGTGCCCGACGACGTCGAGGTGGACACCGACGAGCCGATCGACCACGTCGGATGGTTGAGGGTGACACCGGTGACGCCGAAGAACAGCACCAACAACAGTGCGATCATCGACGTGTAGACGTGCACGAGTCGCGACCACTTCTGCGTGGCGCGCTTCGCCTCCGAGGTGGTGGCGCTGGAACGGGGGACGACCGGCGCGCTCATGGCTTGTAGGCGACGGCGACCCGGGAGATCTCGCCCTTGTCGCCGGCAGTGGCGGTGGTCGACACCGAAGCACACGCGATCGGCACACTGGTCACCGAGTACGGGCCCTTCTCACGGGCGCATTCGATGTAGACGACGTACTCACCGGCGGCGACCTTGTTGCCGGCCGCGTCCTTGCCGTCCCACACCACCGAGTACGAACCAGCGGAGCGGGTGGCGCTCGACATCGAGGTGTCGCGTCCTCCGCTGGCCGAGATCCATGCCCGCATGTCGGGCAGCCACTTGTCACCCTTGCCCTTCTGGTACCAGAGGCTGACGGTGTCGACGTAACGACCCGCTGCGTCCTGGATCCACACGGCGATGTAGGGGTTCTTGATCATCCCGCCGCTCGCCGCGTAGGTGAAGTCGATGGTGACCGCGGCGTTGGCCGGCAGGGTCGGGCCGCTGTTGATGGCAGCAGAGGTCGTAGTGGTCGGTCCGGCAGTAGTCGACGGACTGGTTGTGGTCGTGTCGAACTTGGCCTTGTCGCCCGATCCACCGCAGGCCAGAGCGGGTGCGGCCAACACGGCACCGAGAGCGGCCGAGCCGAGCAGCATGGTGCGCCGCGAGATGGCCCGTTCGAACAACGGGAGACGTGGAGCGTCGTCGGGTTCCATGGACGCGACCCTACGACGGGCGATCGCTCCGGAGGTGAGAACCGGGTAAGGGTCGACCCGGTCACCAACGGCGATTCGACGGGCTCAGGCGGTACGAGAGGGCCCGACCGCGCCGAGGGCGGCATGGGCGACGGCCAGCCGGACCACCGGCACCCGGTAGGGCGAACACGACACCTAGTCGAGTCCGATGTCGTGGCAGAAGGCGATCGAGCGCGGTTCGCCGCCGTGCTCGCCGCAGATGCCGACCTCGAGATCGGTACGGGCCGCGCGCCCAGCACGCACGGCCATGGCCACCAGCGCACCGACACCGTCGAGGGTGGCGACCAACGCCCCATCGATCTCGATGGGGCGGGCCGAACCGGATCGTCCGTTGATGACACCGGTCTGCGTGCCACGCATCGTGTACTCGATCACGATGCGCTCCTCGCCGGTGTACTGCCGACGACACCGATGAAGGCGTGACGAACGCTGAAGGAGAGGTCGGGGTAGGCATCGAGCGATCCTTGCACCATGGCGGCGATCTCGTCACTCCCCTGTCGTGGTGATCCCGACGACATCCGATGACTGGCACCGGGGGCGCAGAGCGCCATGACGGCATCGACGTCATGTGCGTTCCACGCCTCAACCGACCGCGCCGCGAGATCTTCCGACCGACTGATCACTTGACGAGATCATGGTCGCGATCGGTTGCCTGTGCAGGGTCTCGGCGGCCCAGAGGGGCCGAGTTCCGAGACTTCGCTCTGTCAGACTCGCCGAGTGGCCACTCCCGCGCCCCTCGTCACCGTCGCCGTGTCGACGTACGCCAGCGAGCGACTGCTGGGCCCGTGTCTCGAGATGCTCATGGAGCAGACGCTGGGTGATCGCCTCGAGGTCATCGTGGTCGACAGCGGGTCCCCGGAGGACGAGCGCTCGGTGGTGGAACCGTTCCTCGCCACCGGACGGGTGCACTATCTGCGCACCGAGCGGGAGACCCTCTACGCAGCGTGGGGCCGGGCGTTGACCCGAGCCCGGGGGCGGTACTTCGCCAACGTGAACACCGACGACTGGATCGCCCCGCACTCACTGGCCACCTTGGCCGAGGCCCTCGACACCCATCCCGACTGCGCACTGGCCTATGCCGACTGGGCCCTCTCCGATACCCCCCATACGGCGCCCCGCCCCGAGAGCACTGTGTGCGTCCACACCCGGTGGGAACCGACGCTGCATCTCTTCTACTGCTACACGGGCTGCGTGCAGTTCTGGCGGCGAAGTGCACTGGAAGCCCTCGGCGGGCACGACCCTTCCCTGCGCTACTGCGGTGATCTCGAAGTGCTGCGCCGTCTCACCGAGGCCGGGATGCGGTGTGTGTACGTGCCCGAGGTGCTGTGGGGGTTCTTCCGGAACCCCGACGGCCTGTCGCTGTCAACGGACGGGTCGACCGAGGAGCAACGCCAGGTGCATCGCCGAGCCCGCCAGGCCGTGCGCATCGAGCAGTTCTACGCCGTCGATCCCGCCGATTCCCGAGCCGCCGCCGACGCGTGGACGGCCCTCGGTGTAGTCGCCATGCGCGTGAAGGTGCCATGGCTCGACGCGCCCACCCCCGACGTGGACTTCGCCCTCGACTGCTTCGAGCGCGCGCTGGCACTCGTGCCCGATCATGCCGATGCCCTCAACGACCGCGACGCGGTGAGGGTCTCCGCCGGTCGCCGGGCAGAGACCAAGTCATCGTTGGGCCGACTCGGCGCACGACGGTCGGCCATGCGTGGCACCGACCTCGAGTTGCGTCACGCCGACGTCGAACCCGCCCGGCGCGGCGAGGTGTTCGTACCGGCGAGGCGCCCCTGAGCAGATGGTGGGGCGGGTGGGGATCGAACCCACGACCGAGGGATTATGAGTCCCGTGCTCTGACCACTGAGCTACCGCCCCATCGGCGATACTACGACCCGCACGTGCATCGTCGATCGAGTCGGATCGATCCGGGAACGACGAAGAGAGCAGAGGTCGTGACGAAGGTGCTGGCCATCGGACTCGACGGCTACGAACAGTCGTACGGATCACGCCTCATGAGCGAAGGTGCACTTCCCGCACTGGCCGCCCTGCGCGATCGGGGTGCGTACCTGCTGCTCGAGCACGGTTCGGCCCAGCGAACCGGGCTGGCCTGGGAACACCTGTGGTCAGGACTCGACCCCGATGCTGCTGGCCGTCATGCCGCCGTCGAGTTCGATCCCCACCGCTACGCAGCGTGGCAGGAGGGCGCGCGCTTCGCTCCCTTCTTCGCCGCCGACGCCGAGCGTGTCGTCGTGTTCGACACCCCATACGCCGACTTCTCCAGAGCACCGGGCCTGCGCGGTGTCGTCAACTGGGGCGCGCACGATCCCGGCATCTCGGGCGGTCCGGTCGGCCACCCGACGCCCATCATCGATGAACTGACTGCCCGCGTCGGCCCCTACCCGGCCGACGAATGGACCTACTCCACGCCGTGGACGTCTCCCAAATCGTGCACAGCGATGGGGAGGAACCTCGTCGCCGGTGTCGACGCCCGCTGTGAGGCGGCCGGATGGCTGCTGTCCGAACGCATGCCCGAATGGGACCTCGCCATCGTCGTCGTCAGCGAGTTGCACTCTGCAGTCGAGGGCCTGTGGCACGGCGTCGACCCCGACCATCCACTCCATTCCTACCCATCCGCGACCGCTGCTGGCGAGGCCCTGCGCGGCGTGTACGTCGCTGCCGACCGGCTGGTCGATGAGCTCATCGAGCGGCTGGCCCCCGACGTCGTGGTGGTCTTCGCCATGGGAGGGATGGGCGCGAACCAGTCCGATGTGCAGAGCATGTTGCTGCTGCCCGAACTGCTGCATCGATGGGCGTTCGGCACCGGGGCGCTGCACCTGCCCCCGGCGTGGACCGACGATCCCTCGTGTGTGCCGATTCCGCCCTCCGGATCGCCACTATGGGACCCGGAGTGGTTCGAGGAACGCCCGACTCGCGCCATGTCGCAGCTGATCCGCTCGCTGCGGCGCATCGGCGGGCACCTGCCCGGACCATTGATCGATGCCGCTCACGGTCTGCGCGCTCGCAACGCTCCGCACGCCCGCCAGCGACCGGGCTATGCCAGCGTCGGCTGGCAACCCGCGGCGTGGTACATCCCGCGTTGGCCCACCATGACCGCATTCGCGCTGCCCTCGTTCTACGACGGTCGCATACGGCTCAATCTGCGCGGTCGGGAAGCCAGAGGCATCGTCGACCCCGCCGACCACACTGCGGTGTGCCGGGAACTCGAGACGTTCCTGCGCCAGTGCACCGATCCGCGCACCGGCCAGCCGAGTGTCAGCGACATCGAGTGGATGGCGGGCGAGGATCCTCTCGCCCTCGGCTCCTCGGGCTGTGATCTCGCCGTGGTGTGGAGTGGGCCGGCCAATGCCAGCGCCCACCCCGATCTGGGGGTGGTGGGGCCGGTGCCGTTCCGCCGCACCGGCGGTCACACCGGCCGCTGCGGGATGCTCCTGATCGACGGGCTCGGCGACAGCCGCGGGGCGGGAGATCTGGCGTTCGCCTCGGCCTTTGACGTGGCCCCCACGTTGCTCGACCTCATCGGCGCGCAGCCACCGGCAACCACCTCGGGCGCCAGCCTGCTCCCCCGCCTCAGCGGCCGGGCCTCGCACCAGTCGACTGAGTGACGCCACGGTGGCCGGGGCCAACACCCGGTGACGCCGAGATGACATCGGCACGATCTTTCTGCGAACACTTCGTGGAACGCCCCTCGGCCGCCATTTCGCGTAGGTACCGTCCGATCCGTGAACGACCACAGCGTCGCTCCGGTCCGGTCCCCCCGCCGGCCAGGCGGTGTCCGAAGCGTCCTCACCGTCGTGATGGTCATCGTCATCGCCATCGGCGCAGTGCGTTCGTGGCCCCTGATCACCGACGCCCTCACCCACATCGCCGCCCTCGAGCGACGCACACTGCTCATCGTGGCCGGCGCCTGGTTGTCACTCGTGGTCGTGCGGGGCGTGGTGCACCGGGCGACACACCCCGCGCTGCGACTGTCGCACGGGATCCTGTTCGACCAGGTCAATCTGGCGGCCAGCAACTCCCTTCCCGGTGGGTCGATCATCGGGATCGCCGCTCGCTTCCGCATCGCCCGCGCACTCGGCCTCTCGGCTGAGGCGTCGGGGCTGACCGTGGCCGCCAGCGGCCAGGCCTTCGCGCTCGGACGATGGGTCCTCGCCCTCACCGTCGCCCTTGGATTCGTGCTCGCCGGTCATGGCACCAACGCCGATGTGATCGTGTGCCTCGCTGCGCTCGGCGCCTTCGGGGTTGCTGCGCTGCTGTGGCGGCTGGTCACCGGCGACGGACCCATCACCCAGGCGTTGTTGACGGTGATCGGTTCGGTCCACCGGTGGGTGGCACTGCGATGGGTGAGGGCCCGTCGATTCCATCTCGAGAAGTCGCTCGATCGAGTGCAACGGGGCGTCGGGAAGATCGTGCGCGAGCGGGGCCTGACGCTGCTGATGGCCGGCGTGCTGTCGTCACTGGTCAGCGCATCGATCGTCGTCGTGCTGGCCTCCGAGCTCGGTCAGGGTACGTCGCCTGCCACGTGGGACATCCTGCGCGCCTACCTGCTGGCCCGGGTCGCCACCTCGTTCGTCCCAACGCCCGGGAACGTCGGTGCCCTGGACGGAGCCCTGATCGCCGGGCTGGTGGCGACCGGGTTGGATCCATCGGTGGCCATCGCCGTGGTCCTGCTCTACCGGGCCGTGACCTTCGTGGCCCCGATCGGCATGGGTACCGCCGCCTGGCTGGTGTGGCGGCGCCGATCGGCACCGCCGCAGGCCGAGCCTGAAGGCCGTGCCCCAGCCGGTCCGATGGCTCCGGGGGTGGGGCTCGAACCCACGACCCTCTGATTAACAGTCAGATGCTCTGCCAGCTGAGCTACCCCGGAATGGACCGCCGAACTTAGCAGCGGCTGCTCGGAGCTCCGTCAGGCCCAGAGCCCCGTCAGGTCCGGGATCCCGTCAGGCCGAAGGTGACTCGCCCCGTCGGTCGGCCTCGATCTCCTCGAGGGTCAGATCGAAGTCGGGATCGAACTCGAGGCCGGGATTCCACACGGTCTCGGGCCGTCGGCGACGGGCGGCCACCACGAACGCCACCAGCCCGACCACCAGCAACGCCGCGATCACCACACCGATGCGCATCAGTCGACGTCGAAGTAGTCGCGCAGCTTCTGACTGTGCTGGGGGTTGCGGAGCTTGGCCAGGGTCTTGGTCTCGATCTGTCGGATGCGCTCCCGGGTGACGCCGAATTCGCGGCCCACCTCCTCGAGGGTCCGGGGTTGTGCATCGTCGAGACCGAACCGCATGCGCAGCAGCTCGCGTTCACGCGGGTTGAGGTCGTCGAGAGCCTCCTCGATGGCGCTGGTCAACATGTGCCGCTCGGCGATGTCCACCGGCGCCTCGGAGTTCATGTCCTCGATCACATCGGCCAGCACCCCGTCCTCGCCCTCGCGAAGTGGCGAGTCGAGCGACAGCGAATCGACCGAGATGCGTTTGAGGTCGCGCACCTTCTCCACCGACCACTCCAGTCGCTCGGCCAGTTCTTCGTCGGTGGGCTCACGCTCGAGTTCCTGGGCCAGATCACGAGACGTGCGTGTCTGTTTGTTGATGGCCTCCATCATGTGCACCGGGATGCGGATGGTGCGCTCCTGATCGGCGATGGCCCGGGTGATGGCCTGACGGATCCACCACGTGGCATAGGTCGAGAACTTGAAGCCCTTCGTCCAGTCGAACTTCTCGACGGCGCGCATCAGGCCGAGGTTCCCCTCCTGCACCAGGTCGAGCAACTGCATGGTGCCGCCGCGCACGTACCGCTTGGCGATGGACACCACGAGACGAAGGTTGGCTTGGGTGAGATCGACCTTGGCGTCGTCGCCGAGTCGCACCAGTCGCTTGAGCCGCGACTTCTCCCCCGGGGCCAGCGAACCCAGATCACCAGCGGCGGTCAGCTCGGCCAGACGTTCGGCTGCCGCGCTGCCTCGTTCGATCTGCTTGGCCAGCGCCACCTCCTCCTGGGCGGTGAGCAGCGGTACTCGACCGATCTCGCGCATGTACATCTTCACTGGGTCGGCCGCACCCGAGCTCAGGTTCATGCGCACGGTGGCCTTCATGGAGTGCCGCAGACGGTCAGAACGACGCACGACGAGATCATCGGCATCGTCCATGTCGTCGGTGAGAGGATCGCGCACGACCACGGCGATCTCGGTCTCGTCACGGATGTCGTCGGCCGGCTCGACACTGCTCTCGTCGAGTCCGATGCCCTCGGCCGCGAGCCGGGCGCGCAACTCGTCGATGGCCTCAGGTGTCGGATCACCATCGATGGCGGCGACGGCCTCATCGGCGGTCACCACCTGCGCCGGTCGGGCGCGCCCCACCGCCACCAGACGGGCCAGTTCGGCCGAATCGGTCACCGGACCTCGTGCTCCACGCCGATGAGCCACGACAGCAGATCGTCGAGGGCCTCGAGTTCGGGGTCGTTCTCCCCCTCCTGCTCGCGCAGGTCCATGAGCCGTAGGTTCAGCCAGCGGATCGCCTCACCGACGGAGAACGGATCCTCGGACACTCGGGCCTCGGCCTGCAGCGCGGCCAGCGCTGCGGTACCGGCGTCGTCAACGAGGCGCACCAGCACGCTGGTCACCGTCGACTCGGGTTCCTCCACGGCCAGACGCTGGAGCAGTTCACCAGCCCCGGGATCGTCGGCGGCAGCCATGTCGATCGCGTCGGCCACCGAGTCGGTGGCGGCCATGGCCCGATAGGCGGTGGCCACCACGGGATCGGAGAACAGCACCTCGTCGAGCCGGTCGGCGATCGAGTCACGGTTCCACACCATGTGCCGCAACGCCTCGGTGGCCGGGGTGTCGCGGGTCAACACCGGCGGCCGCGCCGGACGCTGCTCGGCCCGGGGGCTGCGCCGCGCCGTGGCCACCGAGCGCAGTTGCGCCGGATCGAGTCGCAGTCGGGCCGCCACCTCGAGTCGGTACTGGTCGCGCACCAGTTCACTCGGATGCTCGGCCACCACGGCCATGGCCGCTTCTGCGGCCCGGGCGCGCTGTTCGGGGGTGTCGGCCCGGTCGGCGGCCAGCACCCGTTCCAGTCGGAACTTGAGGAACGGCTGGGCCTCGGCCACTGCGGTAGCCAGCGCGCCCGGATCGGTCTGGGCCAGATCGGCGGGATCAGCGCCACCAGGAAAGGCGGCCACGGCGATGTCGAGGTCGTACTGCTTCTCCCACGCATAGACACGAGCCGCTGCGTTCTGTCCGGCGGCATCGGCGTCGAAGGCCAACACGATGCGACGGGCGAAACTGCGCAGCACCTTCACGTGGTCCTCGGTGAGGGCAGTGCCACAGGTGGCCACCGCGCGCGGCACACCGGCCTTGGCGAAACCGATCACGTCGGTGTAGCCCTCGCACACGATCGCCTCGTCGGCCTTGACGATCTCGGCCTTCGACAGGTGCAGCCCATACAACAGTCGCGACTTCGAGTAGATGGCGCTGTCGACCGAGTTCTTGTACTTGGCGCCGTCGACGCCGGGCATGATGCGCCCACCGAAGCCGACGACCGCCCCGGCGGGATCGGCGATGGGGAACATGATGCGACCCCGGAACGCGTCGGTGGGTCGATCGCGGCGGTTGAGGAACCCGAGTCCGGCCTCGACGAACACGTCGTCGGGCACGCGCAGCGCGCGAGCCAGTTCGTCCCAGCCCTCGGGGGCCCAGCCGATGCCGAAGCGACGGACGTCGTCACCATCGAGACCCCGCGACCGCAGATAGGCGCGTGCCGCGGCCGCATCGGGGGCCGACAGCAGCCGCTCGTGGTACCAAGAAGCCGCGGCAGCCACGGCGTCGAGCAGTTTGGTGCGGCGCTTGCGGCCCTCGTTCTGGACCTCGTCGGTGTACTGCAGCGTGATCCCGGCCTTGACCGCCAACTTCTCCACCGCACCCACGAAGTCGAGGTGCTCGACCTCGCGCACGAAGGTGATGACGTCGCCCTTCGCTCCGCAGCCGAAGCAGTAGTACAGCTTCTCCTCACCATTGACCGAGAACGAGCCGGACTTCTCCTGATGGAACGGGCACAGTCCCTGCCAGCGGCGTCCGACCCGCTTGAGCTGCACGTGCTCGGAGACGACCGCGACGATGTCACTGGCATTGCGGACCGTCGCGATGTCCTCGTCCCTGATTCCCACACGCCCCTCCGCCCGGGACGGTAGCAGCGGCCCGCCTCAGTTCATCCGGGCCACGAGGTGGGTCAGCAGGTCGTCGATGGCCACCCGCTCCTGCTCCATGGAGTCGCGTTCGCGCACGGTGACCGCCCCGTCCTCGAGCGAATCGAAGTCGAAGGTCACGCAGAAGGGGGTGCCCAGTTCGTCCTGTCGGCGGTAGCGACGGCCGATGGCCTGAGTCTCGTCGTAGTCGCACATCAGGTGCGGCTGGAGCATGCGGAGCACCTCGCGGGCCGGCCCGACGAGCTCGTCCTTCTTCGACAGGGGCAGGACCGCCACCTTGTAGGGGGCGAGACGGGGATGGAGCCGCAGCACGGTGCGGGTCTCGCCCCGCACCTCCTCCTCGTCGTAGGCGGCCAGAAGGAAGGCCATCATCGTGCGGGTGGCGCCGGCCGCCGGTTCGATCACGTGGGGCCGGTACCGGGTGTTGGTGGCCTGATCGAAGTACTCGAGCTTCTCGCCCGACCGATCGGAGTGCTGGGTGAGGTCGTAGTCGCCGCGGTTGGCGATGCCCTCCAGTTCGCCCCAACCCCACGGGAACAGGAACTCCACATCGGAAGTACCCGACGAGTAGTGGCTCAACTCGTCGGGATCGTGCGGACGCATCCGCAACTTCGACTCGGGGATGCCGAGGTCGATGTACCAGCGGTAGCGCTCGACACACCAGTAGGCGTACCACTGGTCGGCGTCCTCGGGCGGCACGAAGAATTCGAGTTCCATCTGTTCGAACTCACGGGTGCGGAACACGAAGTTGCCGGGCGTGATCTCGTTGCGGAACGACTTGCCGATCTGGGCGATGCCGAACGGGGGCTTCTTGCGCGAGGTCTGCAGCACGTTGGAGAAGTTGACGAACATCCCCTGAGCCGTCTCGGGGCGCAGGTAGGCCACGGCCGCATCGGACTCCACCGGCCCGGCGTGGGTCTTGAACATGAGGTTGAACTGACGGGCCTCGGTGAAGGTGCCGGTGCCACCGCAGTTCGGGCATGTCGTGGGGTCGACGAGCTGGTCCTCACGGAACCGCTCCCGGCACTGACGACAGTCGACGAGGGGATCGGTGAAGTTCTCCAGGTGACCCGAGGCCTCCCAGATGGCCGGCGGCGACAGGATGGCGGCGTCGATGCCCACCACGTCGTCGCGCATCTGCACCATCGCCCGCCACCACGCGTCCTTGACGTTGCGCAGCAGTTGCACGCCGATGGGCCCGTAGTCGTAGGTGGAGCGGAATCCGCCGTAGATCTCAGCCGACGGGAACACGAAGCCGCGCCGCTTCGACAAGTTGACGATCTTCTCCATGAGAGAAGGATCGTTGGGTACGGAGGACTCCGGCATGGCGTCCGACACTACTGGCCCGCCGGGGGCGTGACCTCCACGATTCCCTTGGCGATGAAGTCGGCGATCGTCGCGTCGTCGCGACCGAGAAGGTCGCGACAGATCTCGACACTGTGCTCTCCGAGCCACGGCGCGGGGTTCTCCACCGGGAACGGCATGCCGGTCGCGTGGAATCCCGGTCCTTCGAAGACGAACTCTCCGGCACCAGGCTGATCGATCGGCACGAGGAACTGTCGATCGATGAAGTGCTGGTTCACCAGCAGATCGGCCGAGGTGAGCATCGGCCCGGCGGGCACACCGACCGCCTGGCAGGCATCGGCGATGTCGAACCGGTTGCGCGTGGCGCACCACTCACCGATCACGGCGTCGAGTACGGCAGCCGCGGCGGCCCGCTGGGCGAAGGTGGCGTAGCGGGCGTCGGTGGCGAGGTCGTCGCGACCGAGCACACCGCACAGCGCGTGCCAGTCGGCGTCGTCACGACATCCGATGGCCACCCACATCTCGCCGTTGTCCTCCTCGGCCGCACACCGGTACATGCCACCGGGGGCGGCCTGCTCCGAATGCATGCCCATGGGGCGGACCGATCCGGGCTCCACCGACTCGGCGGCCAGCAGATCACCGATCGAACCGACGACGGCCTCGCACTGGGCGATCTCCATCAATCCACCGGCGACGGTGCCGCGCTCACGTCCGATGACGGTGGCCAGCGCCGCGCAGGCCGACAGTCGACCCACGAAGTGATCGGGGAAGATCGAGGCGGTTCCCGCCGGCGCCTCGGTGTCGGCATACGACCACAACCACGAGATGCCACCAGGTGCCTGCGTGCTGGGCCCGTAGCCGCGCCAGTGGGCCCACACGCCACGAGAACCCATCAACTGGCTCGCCACCATGGCGATTCCCGGATTGGCGCCCGACAGATCGCCGTAGCCGATCCCCAGCGCGTCCATCGCCCCGGTGGTGACGTTCTCGATCACCACATCGGACTGACGGGCCAGATCCAACAGCAGTTGGCGACCCTCGGGGAACTTGGCGTTGACGCCGAATGCCCGCTTGGAACGACTCGACGACGCGAACGACGGGCCCATCTCGGTGCCGGTCACCACGCGGATGAAGTCGTAGTGCGTGCGCGTCTCGATCTTGATGACATCGGCGCCGTACTCGCCGAACAGTCGACCGGCCTCCACGCCCACTGCGCCCTGACCGAAGTCCATGACGCGCAGTCCCTCGAGGGGCAGCGACGGTTCCGGTGCGGTCGCGCCGGTGCGCTTCTCACCGAGATGCGCGAAGACCTGCGCGTTGTGCTCACCGACCAGTGGCGCCGGTGTGCGCGGCCCCAGTCGCCGGCCGTCGAGTTCGAAGTACCCAGACGGGATGGTGGCCTTCACGCCGGGCGCGACCTCCATCTGCTGGAAGGTGCCGCGCGACTCGAAGTGCTCGTTGCGCAGGGCGCGCTCGGCGTCGTACACCGGAGTGCACACGATGCCGCGCTCCTGGGCCTTGGCCGACACCTCCTCGACGCTGAGGTCGGCGAACAGTTCCTCGTACAGCGGATTGAGCACGGCCTCGGCGATGGCGAACCGACCGGGGAACGAGTCGTACTCGGGATCCTGCAGGTACTCGGGTTCACCGAGCCAGGCGCGCATCTCGCGCCACTGCATCGGGCTGAGCACGATGAGGCGCACGTAGCCGTCTCGACACTTGAAGATCGGGTACACCGGGCCGGAGCCCATGCGGAACTCGGGACCGGAGACACCGGCCGCCACCCGCGCCGTGTAATTGGGCAGCGACCAGTCGGCGGTCTGTGACAGACACTCGTTGAGCGACACGTCGAGCACCTGTCCGGCGCCGGTGCGCTCGCGCTGGAACAGCGCGCACAGGATGCCCCACGTGGCCACCGAACAGGCCACGTCGTTGCTGAACTGTCCGGGCGCGGGAATGGGTTCGCGATCGAGCGTGCCCGCCTTGAACGTCATGCCGCCGGTGGCCGACAGCACCGAGTCGGTGATGACTCGCCCCGACCACGCACCGGTCATGCCGTAGGGGGTGAGGGCGGCGACGACGAGATGGGGGAAGTCCTCGGCCACCATCTCGACGGTGAGGACGCCGACGATCACCGGATCGGAGGTGACGAGCACATCGGCGTGATGGAGCAGCGTGTGGAACCGGGCGAAGTCCTCGGCATCGGTGAGGTCGAGGGCCACCCCGAGCTTGCCGGCGTTGTTGACGGCGAACGAGAGCGACACGCCCTTGCGCACCGGGGCCGAGGCGCGAGCCGGCGACCCCGAGGGCGGTTCGACCTTGATGACCTCGGCACCGAGGTCGCCGAGCAGGCGGGGACACAACTCACCGTTGATCACGGTGAGGTCCACCACCCGCAGGCCTTCGAGCGGTCGCGCGGTACCCGGTGTCGCTGCCATGGTCCTCCCTCGTCCCGAACTGCGACGGGAAGGTAGCAGCCGCCCTGCCGACCGGGGCCGGCGACCGGTCGTCAGTCTTCCGGCGTCAGTCGCTGACGGTCAGTGGTCGAGCACGTCGATGGAGCGGAGCCGCCGCTCGAGGTGGTGCTCCACCGCCCGGGTGGCCAGCAGATCGACCTCGTGGACGGCCGGACGCTGCTCATCGAGCTCACCAGCGGCCAGCGCCTCACCGAGCCGACCACCGAGGATCTGCTGCAGGAGCACCACCGCCGCGGGCGACACCGCTTGACCCCGGCGACACGTAGGGCACAGCAGCCCCCCACTGTCGACGTCGCAGGCCACCAGTTCGACGTCGGTTTCTCCGCACTGCGCGCACTGCTCGACGGTGGGTCGGAACCCCTCGAGGGCCAACACCTTCCACAGGAACGCCGGGGTCACCACCGGCGATCGGGTCGTCTCCAGAGTGCGCAGCGCGCCGAGCAGCATGCGGAACAGTTCGGGATTGGCCTGTCCCTCCTGGGCCAGTTGATCGACCACCTCCAGCATCGACATGGCCCGACCGATGCGATCGAGGTCGTCGCGCACCGCCCGGAAGGTGTCGAGGCTCTCGGCCTGGGTGACGAGATCGAGTTCACGTCCCTCGTAGATCTGCAGCTCACAGTGGCTCATGGGTTCGAGACGCGATCCGAACTTCGACTTCGTCTTGCGCACCCCCTTGGCCACGGCACGCACCTTGCCCCGCTGCCGGGTCAGCAACACGACGATGCGATCGGCCTCGCCCAGTCGGTACGTCCGCAGCACGATCCCCTCGTCGCGGTGGATCGTGCCCCGGGCCATGTCAGTCGTCGGCCAGTCCGCCGAATCGACGCTCGCGGTCCTGGTACTCGCGCACGGCGTCGAAGAGGTGTTCCCGCCGGAAGTCGGGCCACAGGGTGTCGAGGAACACCAACTCGCTGTAGGCCGCTTCCCACATGAGGAAGTTCGACGTGCGGTACTCCCCCGAGGTGCGTACCCACAGATCCGGGTCGGGCATCTCGGGGTCGTACATGCGACTCGTGATGGCCTTCTCGTCGATCCTGTCAACCGGCACCCCTTCGGCCACCAGTTGCTTGACGGCGTCGACGATCTCGGCCCGACCGCCGTAGTTGAAGGCGATGGTGAGGGTGAGGGTGCGGTTGTCGCGGGTCAGCTCGACCGACTCGTCCATGCGGCGCAGCAACCGCTTGGGTACGCGCCAGTCGCGACGGCCGATGAAGCGCATCCGCACGTCGCGGTCGTTGAGTTCGTCACGCCGACGCACCAGCAGCGACTCGTTGAAGCCCATGAGGTACCGGACCTCGTCCTTGGGTCGACGCCAGTTCTCGGTGGAGAAGGCGTAGACCGTGAGCCACTTCACGCCGAGATCCAGCGCGCCCTCCACGGTGTCGAACAGCGCCTCCTCACCGGCGGCGTGACCCTCCGTCCGCTTGAGTCCCCGACGCTGCGCCCACCGACCGTTGCCGTCCATGACACAGGCGATGTGCACGGGGATGCGCGTCGGATCGATACCGGGGATGTCCACCCGTGCGACGTTACCGGTCGGTGCGCGCGTCACCGGGACCACTCCGGGTGGTCGTGCGCGCCGTACCATCGGTGCGTCATGGCCGCTCCCGACCGTCTCGCCGGCCACACCCGCGCCGCCCTCGACGACATCGCCGAACGACTCCCGGGCGGTGAGCACCGGGCCGGGCAGGTGGAGATGGGCGAGGCGGTGGCCCGGGCCATCGTCGAACGTCG
>JBJTGD010000162.1:0-9828 GCA_046093735.1 Acidimicrobiia bacterium
CGGGCAGTCGGGCCCCGAGACGAATGCACAGCGGTAGGGCCAGCAGCGGCAGCACGTAGGCGATGCGCCACGCGCCGGGTGCGACATCCACGTACAGCAGGTTGGCCACGCACAGGCCGGCACCGAGCGCGCCGGTCATGGTGATGACCGAGACGGCGAAGGCACGCGATCCCGCGGGCATCTCCTCGGCGGCGATGATCACCACCAACAGAGCGATCACCGTGGACAGGGCTCGCGACAATGTCTGTGCCGCGCCCAACCACACCAGTCCGGGGGCCAGTGCGCCCAGCGCGGTGAGGGCACAGGCGCCGATGGCGGCCGCCACCAGCACGCGCTGACGGCCCCGTCGATCGGCGACCGCCACCACCAGCAACGACAGCAGCACGCCCACGCGCACCGCGGCGAGCAAGGTCCCCTGTTGCCCGGTCGACGAACCGAACTCACCGGCGGCGTAGGTCAGGGTCTGAGTGATGATGGTCCCGAGGTACCCGCTGATGGCCGCGAACACGCACAGCAGCGACAACACCGTGGCGGCCCGGGCATCGAGCGCGTCGGGTGGTGCCCACCACGGTGGCTTGCCCGTGGTCGACGGCGCGCGTCGCAGGTGTCGCGACAGTGCGACGCGGAACGGCGGGCCCCAGACGGGTACGGCCAGGCGGTAGTCGATCGTCTCGTCGACCACCGTCTCCGAATCGTTGCGTTCGAGTCGCACGACCCGCCGCCACTCGTGGAACGGACCGGTGGTGGCCTCGAACTCGGCGCCATCGGGAGTCGACCGCACGGCGGATTCGACCACCACATCGCGGCGCGGACTGAGCCACTCGGCGGCCGTGGCGTTGTCGACGCAGTGACGGTGATGGAGTCGGGTCATCGGTGCCCGCACCGCCGCCGGGGGACGCCGGCGGGACCGCTGCTGATGCTCCCCCGCTCGGCGTCGTCTCGCCCGCGTCGGGCGCGTCCCGACCGGCCTCGGCTTCTTGGCGCGCCCGCTGGATCGCCTTGGCTCGACGGGTGGCGACGACCAGCAGCGAGGCGAAGGCGGCGATGGGCACCAGCACGAGCAGCGCTTCGTCCCATCCGCCCTGATGGGCGAGGAGAACGGGGGTCATGGTTCGAGTCTCCCACGCCCCTGATCCGGTCCCGACGCGCCGGGTCGCGGTCTGTGGCACGGTCGCGGCAGGGTCTGTGGCGCAGTCTCCGGCACGGTCTGTGGCGCAGCTCCCACCCCTCCCTACACTCGGGGCGTGTTCGACGAGGTCGCCAAGGTCATCGAGGTCATCCGCCCCGCCATCCAGGCCGACAACGGCGATGTGGTGCTGCACGGGGTCGACGATGCCACCGGAGTGGTGACCGTCGAACTGCTCGGCGCCTGCGTGTCGTGTCCGGCATCGACGGTCACGCTCAAGGCCGGACTGGAGCGCATCCTCATGGATCGTGTCCCCGGGGTCACCGAGGTCATCGATGTCGGTGCGGCCCGCCACGAGATCGGGGGCGAGGGTCCGGTGGAGTCACCGGCCGCGGCGGCCGCCGAGGCGGCGACCCGGCCGGCCCCACCTCCGCGCGAGACGCCGGTCTCGCTCTGACGTCGCCGTCGGGTCGGCACCGTTCTCCTAGCGTGTCGCCATGAGCGGGTCCGACGTCTCGCCGACGGTGGTGTTGGAGGCCGCGCTCGCCGGTGATCGCACATCGCTGGCCCGCGCGTTGTCGATGGTGGAGCGCGGTGGTGACGATGCGCGCGAGATCAGTCGTGTCGTGCACCCGCACACGGGACGGGCAGCCACCGTCGGCGTCACCGGCGCACCCGGTGCCGGCAAGTCCACCCTGACCTCGGCGTTGGTGCGCGCCCTGCGCGCCAGCGGTGATCCGGTGGCGGTCCTGGCCATCGATCCTTCGTCGCCGTTCACCGGCGGAGCGATCCTCGGCGATCGCGTGCGCATGGGTGAGCACACGCTCGACGACGGCGTCTACATCCGATCGATGGCGACCCGTGGGCATCTCGGTGGGCTCGCCGTGGCGGTGCCCGATGCCGTGCGCGTGCTCGACG
The DNA here is from genome assembly GCA_046093735.1 of Acidimicrobiia bacterium. GTDB lineage: Bacteria > Actinomycetota > Acidimicrobiia > Acidimicrobiales > Acidimicrobilacustridaceae > Acidimicrobilacustris. Next base: position 2,045 of record JBJTGD010000162.1, read on the forward strand.
CCGTCGGGTTCTCCCGCATCGTGATCGAGACCGTCGGTGTCGGTCAGGTGGAGGTCGAGGTGGCGGGCGAGGCCGACACCACCGTCGTGGTGGTGAACCCGGGGTGGGGCGATGCGGTGCAGGCCAACAAGGCCGGTCTCATGGAGATCGCTGACGTGTTCGTAGTGAACAAGGCCGACCGTCCGGGAGCCTCGTCCACCGTCGATGATCTGGATCGCATGTTGATGCTGAGAGCGCACGAGGGGTGGCGCCCGCCGGTCGTTGCCACGGTGGCCACCACCGGCGACGGTGTGGAGGACCTGGCCGATGCCATCGAGCGGCATCGAGCCCATCTCGTCGACACCGGTGAGCTGGCTCGCCGAAGAGCAGCGCGGATCGAGGCCGGCCTGCGTCGCACCATGGCGGCGGTCCTCGCCTCGCGTGTCGACGCGCTGGCCACCGGCGACGAGTGGACGCGACTGTGCGCAGAGGTCGCCGCCGGACGACTCGATCCGTGGTCGGCTGCTGCGCGTCTCACCGCCGACTGACTCGCGCCATCCGCCGAGGACTGCCGGCCGAGGTGAGAACAGGGTCGTCGGGACCATTCCGGCGCCCCGGATCGGTGGGTACCGTCCCCCGCCCACACAGGTGACGGGCAGGTGGACCAGTGGTGAGGACGGCAGCGCGTACGACGGCCAGGACGGCAGCGCGGACAGCAGCCGCGCTGCTCGTGGTTCTCGGACTGCTCGCCACGGTCGGGATCGTCCCCGGATGGACGTCACCGTCACCGGCGGCGGCCGACAGCACGTGGGGTGGCGTGGTGGACGGCGTCCCGCAGGTCATCGTGATCGTCGATGACGAACGCACCATCATGCGGTGGGAGTCCTCGCGCCGCTCCGGGCCCCGATGGGTGTGCGGCTATCACCCGATCATCGCCCCGATGCACTCGGTGCTCGACCCCTCGCCGGTGGTCGACTGGACGACCCGGGTGTCCCCGATGGACGGGGGCGAGTACATGGTCGGGTGCTTCTCGGAACAACCCGACGGCACCCGCCAACTCGTGCGATCCCGCTACGTCGTGTTCGATCCCCGCGACATCTTCTCCGGCATCGCCACCACCGAGCGGGCCCTCGACGAGGCACGCCGCCGACTCGAACTGCCCATGCCCGATCCCGTCGTCAACCCGTCCGACGAACAACTCGTCGGGCTCCCCATGTGGATGTGGTTGGGACGATCCTGGGAGCGGGTGTCGACGATCGCCGCCATCGGCGACACATGGGCAGCGGTGTCCGCCTTCCCGATCATGGCGCGCTGGACCTTCGCCGATGGCACGACGGTGTGGTGCGATCAGGGTCGCCCCTACGACACCGCACGGCCGGCGCGCGCCCAACGCAGCGACTGCACGCACACCTTCCAACGCTCGTCGATGTGGTCCGAGGGCGGCGTCGAATGGGTGGAGGTGACGATGATCTGGAAGGTGGAGTGGTACTCGTCGGACGGATCGGGCCAGCCGCTCGGCACGGTCGAACGCTCGTCATCGTTCCCGGTCAGAGTGGTGGAGGCGCAAGCCGTCGTGCGCTGACCGACATCAGCGGCGGTCGGCCCGCAGTGGTCACCCGGTAGGGTCGAGCCATGTCCGACGTCCCCGATCTCGTCGAGCTGGAACGGACCGATGACGGCGTCGCCTGGGTTCGCCTGCGCAACGGCAAGGTCAATTCGCTGTCCGTCGCCGTGCTGGAGCGACTGCACGCCATCGCCCTCGAGCTCCATGCCGATCCGCCGGGATCGGTGGTGGTGACGGGCAGCGAACGGATCTTCGCCGCCGGGGCCGACATCTCCGAGTTCGGTGGTCCCGACGAGGCCCGCCGCATCGGCCGACTGTTCGTCGACGCGCTGGGCGCCGTGGCCGCCATCCCGCGCATGGTCATCGCCGCGGTGTCCGGACCCGCCCTCGGTGGCGGTTGCGAGCTGGCCCTCGCCTGTGACCTCCGCATCGCGTCGTCGACGGCCCGGTTCGGCCAGCCCGAGATCCTGCTCGGCATCATCCCCGGTGGCGGCGGCACGCAACGGCTGGCCCGACTGGTCGGTCCGGCCCGGGCCAAGGATCTCGTGCTGTCGGGGCGCAACGTCAACGCCGACGAGGCGTTCCGCATGGGGCTGGTCGACGAGGTTGTCGAGGCGTCGGCCTTCGAAGCACGCGTGCGTGAACTGGCTGCGACCTACGCCGCCGGTCCGTTGCAGGCCCACGCCATCGCCAAGCGGGTGATCGACGCCGGACTGGACACGACGCTGGTGGACGGTCTCGAACTCGAACAGGACGGGTTCGCCGAGGTGTTCGCCACCGACGATGCCCGCATCGGGGTGACGTCATTCCTCGAGAACGGACCGGGCAAGGCGGTGTTCACCGGCCGATGACCGCGCCCATGGACCAGTGCTACCGGCACGCCGACCGACGGGCCGGGGTTCGTTGTCAGCGCTGCGGCCAGCCCATCTGCCCGTCGTGCATGTCGCAGGCCTCGGTCGGGTTCCACTGCCCGGAGTGCGTGCAGGGTGCGGCGAAACGGTCGCCGGTCATCCGGTTCCGGGATCTGCGAGCCGATCGTCCGATCGTGACCATCGCCCTCATCGCGCTGAACGTCGCCGGGTTCCTCGCCATCCTCGCCACCGGTGGCACGTTGTGGAACGGCGGTGGTGGCGCCACCGACCGGGGCATGACGATCGGGTTCGGTGTGCTCTATGGACGCAGTGGCGGTCTCGTCACCGTCGACCCGATCGGCGTGGCCCAAGGGGAGTGGTGGCGGATCGTCACCGGCGGGTTCCTCCACGCCGGGTTGTTCCACCTCGGCATGAACATGCTGCTGCTGTGGCTCCTCGGCTCACAGCTCGAGCCGCTGCTCGGCCGGGCCCGCTTCGCCGCGCTCTATGTCGCCTGTCTGGTCGCCGGATCGTTCGGCGCCCTGGTGGTCACACCCTCGGCGGGAACGGTGGGTGCTTCGGGCGCCGTCTTCGGTCTGATGGGTGCGGCTGTGGTGGCCCAGCGACGGTCGGGCATCGACGTGTGGCGCAACGGCATCGGCGGACTCGTGCTCATCAACCTGTTGTTGACCTTCGCCGTTCCCGGGATCGCCATCGGTGCCCATGTGGCCGGCCTCGTCGCCGGCGTCATCGTGGGTGCGCTGGTGTTCGCCCTCGACGGCGCGGTGCGGTCGCCCTGGGCGGGCACGCTGTCATGCCTCGCCATCACCGCCATGTTGTGGTTCGGATGTGTGGAAGTCGCGTCACGCGCCGTGACGTGAAGCCACGATCCGCTGCAGCCCCTTCAGGTTCCGCTTCCACACCAGTCGCAGCACGAACCCGCCGAAGAAGGCGCCGATCGGGCCGCCCATCCACCAGGGGAACACCAGGCGTTCGCGCCAGGTGAACCCGGACCGGTCGGTGCCCACCGGGTCGATGGTGAACTCGCCGGTACCGGTGACCATGCCGACATGGCGCACACCCATCGTGCGCGGTGGGTCCCACGCGGTGATCTCCATGCGATCGGTCAGACGGAACGGGCCGACCTTGGTGTCGCAGTCGAATGTCGTGCCCACCCCCGACGTCGAGGTGGACGTGAAGCGGATGGCAACGGCATCGTGCATCCACTCGACATGACTGGAGATGTCCTCGACCGATTCCCATACCTGTTCGGGTGTGGCATCGAGGACGGTGGACACGCGGATCGTCGACATGGTTCGAGGCTACGGCCCCGAGGCGTAGATCGACACGTGCATGGTCGACTCGTCGTCGAACGGCTGTCGGTTCCAGTCCTGCCATCGGTGACGTCGATGCAGGCCGACCGAGGCGGCGGCGGCATCGAGGCGATCGGGTCCGCACAGCACGATCGACCACGGTCGGGTCCGCACCGCTCCGTCGGCGATCTCCACGTGTCGGCCCTCGAGGCGACCCGTCGTCGTGTCGACGTTGGTCTCCACGAACACGATGGCCTCGGTTCGCACCTGCGCCGGGGTGAGTGACCGGATCGGGACATCGGCCGGATCGGCGGGAACTATGGCCTCGATCACCACGATCCCGTCGGGCTGCAGCACGGCGGCGACATCGGCGAGACAGGCGGCGATGGCGGCGTCGTCGGCGAGGTTGAGGATCGTGTTGAAGGCGCACACCACGACCCCGAACCTGCGATCGGGGAGCGCACCGGCGAACGACGACATGTCGGCCACCACGGGCTCGACCAGTCCGGCCCGGTCGTTGGCTCGCAGTCGGTCGAGCATCTCGATCGAGGCGTCGAGGGCCACCACTTCGAGACCCGTGGTCGCCAGTGGGATGGCCAGTCGCCCCGTCCCCGCCCCCAACTCCAGTACGGGGGCGCCGTGGGCCAGTTCCACGATGGTGGCCACCGCCCCGTCGGTGTCGAACGCGCCGGCGTACCAGTCGTCGTAGACATCGGCGAACGACCGTCCGTAGCGCGTGGGATCGGTGCGGTCGGTGTCCACCGGCGGAGTCTGCCTCGCCGGTTGCGCAGGAGCGGCGCCGGTACCCTGCGGAGATGCCCGCCTATCTCGATCACGCGGCCACCGGGCCGATGCGTCCCGAGGCGGTCGAGGCGATGCTGCCGTTCCTCACCGATCGGTTCGCCAATCCGTCGGGGGCCCACCGGCGGGCCCGCGACGCCCGTCGGGCCGTCGACGAGGCCCGTGAGGAACTGGCGGCGTTGGTCGGGTGCGAACCCGGTGACGTGGTGTTCACCAGTGGCGGCACCGAGTCGGACAACCTGGCCGTGTTCGGCCTCGGGACCGGCGACGGCGCCGTGGTGTGCAGCGCCGTCGAGCACCACGCCGTGCTCGATCCCGTCGAGTCGATCGAGGGGCGGGTGGTGGCCGTCGATCGGCGCGGTCGGGTGGATGTCGACGACCTGCGTCGGGTGATCGCCGACGGGCCGGTGCGGATGGTCTCGATCATGGCGGTGAACAACGAGACCGGTCTGATCCAACCGCTCGACGAGGTGGCGAGCGCAGTGCGCGCCGCCGCACCCGATGCGGTGCTCCATTCCGACGCGGTGCAGGCCTTCTGTTGGACCGATGTGGCCCGCACGTGCGCACCGGTCGACTCGTTCAGTCTCAGTGCGCACAAGTTCGGCGGTCCCAAGGGCGTGGGTGCGTTGATCGTGCGATCCGGTGTGCCGCTGCGAGCGCAACTGCTCGGCGGCGGTCAGGAGCGCGAACGACGCTCGGGCACCCAGAACGTGGCCGGCATCGTGGCCATGGTCGTCGCCGCCCGATGCACGGCGGCCGAGCGTGACGCCGAGAGCGCCCGAGTCGGTGCGCTGCGCGACCACCTGCTCGACGGACTCTTCGAGCGCATCGACGGCGTGGTCGACACCCTCGGACCCGACCGATCCGATCGAGCGGCCGGCATCGCCCACGTGTGCATCCCGGGCGTCGAGTCGGAGGCGCTGCTCTATCTGCTCGAACGGGAGGACGTCTCGGCCTCGGCGGCGTCGTCATGTGCCAGCGGCGCGTTGCAGTCGTCGCACGTGCTCGCCGCCATGGGTGTCGACGCCGACCTGGCTCGCGGCTCGCTGCGACTCTCGCTCGGTCACACGACGACGGCCAGCGACATCGACGACGCGCTGGTCGTCGTACCCGCTGCGGTCGAGCGACTGCGCAACGGCGGTCTCTGATCATGCGTGTACTGGTGGCCATGTCGGGCGGTGTCGACTCGTCGGTGGCCGCAGCGCTGGTGCGCGACGAGGGTCACGAGGTGGTCGGCGTGACCATGCGTCTGTGGGGAGGACCCTCCGACTCCGGGTGCTGTTCGGTCAGTGACGTCGACGACGCCCGCCGGGTGGCTCAGCAGCTCGACATCGAACACCTCGTGTTCAACTTCTCCGAGGACTTCGATCGGCAGGTGGTCGGTCCCTATGTCGACGATCACGTGCGAGGACTCACTCCCAACCCCTGCATCGAGTGCAACCGACACCTCAAGTTCTCGCGTCTGCTCGATCGGGCCCTCGCTCTCGGCTTCGATGCCATCGCCACCGGGCACCACGCCCGTATCGAGCGAACCGCAACCGGTCCTCGCCTGGCCCGCGCCGCCGATCGGGCCAAGGACCAGTCCTATGTCCTGCACATGCTGGACGCGGCGTGTCTCGAACGACTGTTGCTGCCCATCGGCTCGATGACCAAGGACGAGGTCCGCGCCCGGGCGACGGCCCTCGGACTGCGCACCGCCACCAAGCCCGACAGTCAGGACGTGTGCTTCATCACCCGCACCGACGGCGGACGATCGACGTTCCTCGGCGATCGCATCGGTCTGCATCCCGCCGACGTCGTCGATGCCGACGGCACTCGACTCGGTCTGGTCGACGCCGTCGAACTCGTGACCATCGGCCAGCGCCGTGGTCTCGGCGTGGGGATCGACGGTCGGCCTCGCTACGCAGTGGAGGTGGACGTGCCCGGTCGGCGCATCCGTGTGGGTGACGTCGGTGAACTCGATGTCGACGGCGAGCGACTGGGTTCGGTCACCTGGGTCGACGCGGCGGCACGAGCCCACGCACTGGCGGCCGACGATCTCGTGGGGCAGACCAGCGCCCACGGCGCCGTCGTTCCCGTTGCCTCGATCACGGCCGTCGACAGCGGTGTCGACATCGACTGGGCCCGGCCGACCCGGCGCGTCGCGCCCGGCCAGAGCATCGTTCTCTACGACGGCGATCTGGTGCTCGGCGGCGGGATCGTCACTCCACGGTGATGCGTCGCGCCCGAGCGGCGTCGAGCACCTGACCGGGCCGACTCGGCGAGAAGCGCACGGCGGTCACCTCCACCGGTTCGACCAGCAGATGACGATCGCGACGGGCCGGGGTGCGCACGATGTCACCCGTCCGGTCCAGTCGCAGTTCCACCTGCAGACCGATGGCCCCGTTGCTGAGATCGACGGCCTCGGAATCCTCGGCGGCCAGTCCCATCGATTCGATGCGCGGACGCAGCGTGAGCATCGCTTCCAGCAGCACGCTGCGATCCACCAGCACCACACCGGCCGGCACGAACACCAGCCACCGACGTGACAACTGGTGCAGCGCCCGCACACCGATGATGTCGACCGCCACCGCAATGACGGTGAGCACCACACCCGGAACCCATTGGCGCGCCGCCAGCAGCAGTGGCCCGGCGAAGGTCGCAGCCACCATCACGGCCCACAACACCTCAAGTGGCCCGAGCACCACCGGACCGGGCGGACGCAACGGGAAGCGCCGCTCGTCGCCGTAGGAGGAGCCGGTCACGTACACGTCGCCCACCATCGCCCACCGCGACAGCACCGCCGCCAACGAGGTGACGGCCAGGGCGAACGAGGCCGCCGTGCCCGTCGGGTCGTCGGAGAGGATCGCCGCCCACACCGCGGCGACGAGGGCGGCCGGGAACAGGATCCGCACGGCGGTGAGCGATGCTGTGCTGGGCACCAGCGCCGCCACCAGCCCTCCCGCCCATCCGGCCCACAGCCCGACAGCAGCCACCAGCACGACCGCTGCCGAGCGGTCGGCCAACGCGTCACCGAAGGTGGGGCCGGCGGTCAGCGGCAACGAGAGCCACACCGCGACGGGAGCCCAGCGGGCCAGCAGGCGCGCTCGTCGTCCGTCGTTCGATGGGGGTCGAGTCGCCGTGGTCACCGGCGCGAGGTTCACAGATCCGGGCCGATCGTTCCAACGACGCCGCCTGTGACAGAGGCCACATTTCGAGGGGGTACGGTTCGCGCCATGGACCGGCCCGGACCCCTCCTCCCGAGTGGACTCGCCTGCGGGATCGGTCACCTGCCGC
>JBJTGD010000163.1:0-6167 GCA_046093735.1 Acidimicrobiia bacterium
GGTTCGATGAGGTGGGCGGGAGCCATGTCACGACCTAGAGCCCCAGGTCGATGACGGCGGTGGTCAGGCGCTCGTCGGCGAGGGCGGTGAGGAGTGGGCGACGCATCGGGGATCTCCGGCTGGAGCAGCGGCAGGGGGAACGGAATGGAGATCATAGTCGGGGGCATCGCCGTCGCCGGCCATGTCGGCAGTGGCGCAGGGCACGGTCTGGCGAGAGCGGGCGCAAGGATCGGTCGACCCTGAGAGGGACCGGATGGGACCCAGTGGGGCAGGCTCCTTGCATGGTGGGGAGAAGTGGGGCATAGTGGTCCCTCAGTGGGGCTCCGAGGGGAGCCGGTGGAGAGGTGTGGCAGGCATGTTCGTCGGGACGTTCGAGCATTCGCTCGATGACAAGGGCCGAGTGGTCCTCCCGTCGACCTTCCGCGCCCAGTTGGCCGACCGGGGCTTCCTCTCCCAGTACGACCGCTGCCTCGGGCTGTGGACCGAGACCGGTTTCGAGGACATGGCCCGTCGCCTCACCGACAAGCTCCGCAGCGGCGACGCGCCCCAGGAGGCGCTGCGCGCCTTCGCCGCCAACGCCGCCGAGGTCCGCACCGACTCCCAGGGGCGGGTCACCATCCCCCAACGGCTGCGCGAGTTCGCCGCTCTCGAGCGCGAGGTCGTGGTCATCGGGGCCATCGACCGCATCGAGATCTGGAACGCCGGCCGCTGGAACGACCAGTCCGCCCTCGCCGACGAGCGCCTGACCGCCGCCGTCATCGACCTGGGGCTCTAGGTCGTGACATGGCTCCCGCCCACCTCATCGAACCCGCCCGAACCAGTCCCGTCCCGCTGACCCACGGCCCGGTGCCGTGCCGCACACGAAAGGACCCCACCGGCGGTCGCTGCCGCCGCCCGATCATCAGCAGTCTCTCGGACCACACGATGGAAGGCCCCTACTCCGCCCGCTTCCCATCGAGTCCGACCGGGGAGAAATCCCGGCGGACGCCCGTGGTCCGAGGGACTGCTGAGGACCGGGCCCGCAGCCCGCTCCGGGGGATGGCCACCATGGACGTCGACGACGAGTTCACGCACCGCCCGGTGATGATGGACGAGGTCGTGGCGGCGTTCGGGTCCGTTCCCGCCGGCCTGCTGGTCGACGCCACCCTCGGCGGTGCCGGACACGCCATCGCCCTGCTCGAGGCCCGACCCGACTGCTCGCTGCTCGGTCTCGACCGGGACGGAGACGCGTTGTCCGTGGCCACGGCCCGTCTGGCCCGGTTCGGGTCGCGTGCGACCACCGTCCGGGCCCGGTTCGACGCCCTTGCCGAACTCGTCGGTGGTCGTGGCGACGTGGTCGGTGTGCTGTTCGATCTCGGTGTCAGTTCGCCGCAGTTGGATCGCCCCGAGCGCGGGTTCAGTTTCCGCCACGACGCGCCGCTCGACATGCGCATGGATCCCACGCAGTCGTTGACTGCGGCGGTGGTGGTGAACGAGTACGAACTCGCCGATCTTGCCCGCCTCCTGCGCAGCAATGGCGATGAACGGTTCGCCGACCGCATCGCCTCGGCCATCGTCGCCGCCCGGCCGGTGGTCACCACCGCGCAACTCGTCGACATCGTCCGGGCCGCCATCCCGGCGCCGGCCCGCCGCACCGGAGGGCATCCGGCCAAGCGGACGTTCCAGGCGATCCGCATCGAGGTCAACGACGAACTCGGTGTGCTTCGGCGCACCCTCCCGATGGCCATCGATCTCGTCGTTCCCGGAGGCCGGATCGCCGTGCTCACCTATCACTCGGGGGAGGACCGCATCGTCAAGGAGGCGTTCCGACTGGCCGAGACCGGTGGATGCGCCTGCCCGTCCGGACTGCCGTGCGTCTGCGGGGCGGTCCGGAAGGTGCGCCTGATGCGACGTGGTGGCCTGACCCCGTCGCCGTCCGAGGCCGAGGCCAACCCGCGTGCGCAGAGCGCGCGCTTGCGAGTGGCGGAACGTCGATGACCTCGGTCCGCACCTCCGGTTCACGATCCTCGGAGTCGCGTCGCGCGTCGGCGCGGCGGTCCCCTTCGCCGATCCGCAGTCGGCGGGAGGTCACCCCGACGCGCCGGGGAGCGAGCGCAGAGCGATCGAGTGAATTGAGGGTGGCGCCCAAGCGGGCCCGTCGGCTCCGCCATGGGTGGCTCGGTGTCGTGCTCGGAGGCGCGGCCCTCATGGCGGTCCTGTTCGGCGTGGCCGTGGCCGGCACGCTCGTCATCGGCGAACAGGCCCACATCGATCGCACCAACGCGCGCATCGCCGCCGCCGAGGAACGGGCCGAGGAACTGCGCGTGCAACTGGCGGAACTCAAGAGCCCGCAGTACGTCACCACCCGGGCGGCCACCGTCCTGGGCATGATCCCGGCGCCGACACCGGTGTACCTGCAGCCCCGGCCCACCGATGACGAGCGGGCGGCCGAGCAGCCTCCGGTGAGTCCGCCACCTCGTCCGGCGACGGTATCGAGGTCGACGCCCGCCACGGGCGCCACGACGGGCGCGCGATGAACGGGCCGCGGCCGCCGCGCACCACGGGCGCGCCGTGGAACGACGATGCCGATGCCCGTGGTCGGCGTCGCGCCGCACCTCCTGCTCGTCGCTCGACGGTCGATCGCGCCGCCGCTGATCTGCGGTCCGGACACCGCCGCCCCGGGCAGGGAGCGATCGCGCCGCGGCCCGAGGGGCACTCGGCGCCCGAACGCGGGGTCACCCGCGGACGGACCGAACGAATCGTCACCACCCCGTTGTCGACGCCGTCGACGATCGCGCCGCGCCCGCCCGTCGTGCGATCGACGGCTACCGCCGTGCCCCGACCGTCCGACGTGGCCACGAGTCTGTTCATCTCCACCGCACTGGCCGTCTCGGCCACGCTGCGGGGCGTGATCGACCACAAGGGAGCGATCGCCAGCGCCGGTCCGGTGGCGGTGAAGCCGGGGTCACCGAGACGACGAATCCTCGTCCTCCTTCTCGCCGTCGCGCTCTTCACCGGCATCGTGTTGTGGAAGGTGGTGGGACTGCAGGTGTTCGACCGATCGCGCTACGTCGCCTACGGCGAACAGCAGCGCACCAACTCGCAGGTGCTGGCCGCCGAGCGAGGGGAGATCCTCGATCGCAACGGCGCCCACATGGTGATCTCGCGGCCGTCACGTTCGATCTTCGTGGACCCGAAGCTGGTGACCGATCCGGATGCCGACGCCGCCGCAATCGCTCCGCTGTTGGGGATGGACGTCGCCACCGTGCGGGCGAAGATGACCGGTCCCGGTCGATTCGCCTACCTGGCTCGCAAGGTCACTCCCCAGACGGCCGAGGCGGTCGAGGCGCTGGGACTGACCGGAGTGTCGTTCCTCGACGAGACCGAGCGGTATCTCACGGCCGGGGACTCGGCCCGGTCGGTGGTGGGTGGCGTCGACGTCGACAACGTTGGCATCTCGGGGCTCGAGTCGCAGTTCGGCACCGTGTTGGCGGGGACACCGGGTCGATTGCTGTTCGAACGCAGCCCCTCCGGCCGGACGATCGCAGTGGGTGAGCACTCGCTCACGCCGGCGGTCCGCGGCGACGATCTTCGGCTGACGATCGACCGGTCGATCCAGTACGAGGCCGAGCGACTGCTCGGTGAGCAGGTCAAGGCCACCGGAGCCAAGGGTGGCGTGGCGATCGTCAGCCGACCGGCGACGGGCGAGGTCTTCGCCATCGCCAACATGGTGCTCGATCCCACATCGGGCGAGGTACGCGTGAGTTCCAACAACCTCGCCCTCACCACCCAGTACGAACCCGGCTCGGTGATGAAGATGGTGACGATCGCCGGCGCCCTGGAAGCGGGTCTCGTGGTGCCGACCACGCAGTTCACCCTGCCGCCGACGATCAAGGTCTACGACGACGAGTTCGGCGAGGCCGAGGGGCGCGGCACCGTCACATGGGACGTGTCCCAGATCCTCACCCATTCCTCGAACATCGGCACGATCAGGATCGGCCAGACGCTGGGGCGCGAGCGGCTGTTCGAGACGCAGAAGTCCTTCGGTTTCGGTGCCCGGACCGCGCTCGACTTCCCCTACGAGGCCCCCGGTGCAGTGCTGGCCCCGTCGCGGTACACCGCCTCGTCACTGCCGTCGATCGCCATCGGCCAGGGCATCTCCGTCACGCCGATGCAGATGTTGTTCGCCTACAACGCCATCGCCAATCAAGGTGTCTACGTGGCGCCGAAATTGATCGACGCCACGGTGAGCGCTGACGGGATCGTGCACCCCACCGCCGTGAGCGAGTCCCGCCGGGTCGTCTCGACGCAGACCGCTGACAGACTCAACCTCATGTTGCGCGGAGTGGTCGGAGAGGGAACAGGACAGCTGGCGGCGATCAATGGGTACTCGGTCGCCGGCAAGACCGGAACGGCGCGCAAGTCCCAGTCCGGCGGTGGGTACGCCGATCGATTCGGCGTGACCCGGTACCAGTCGACGTTCGTCGGCTTCGTGCCCGCGCAGCAGCCTGCACTCTCGGTGTACGTGATGTTGGACGAGCCCGGCGGTGACTATTCCGGCGGTGTGACCGCGGCGCCGGTGTTCTCCCGGCTGGGTTCGTTCGCACTCAACCGTCTGGGCATCGCCCCGGCGGCCACCGACATCGCTCTCGGTGGGGTTCCCGTCACGGCCAACGGAGGATCACCCATCACCTCGTCCCAGGCGATCATCGTCGGTGATCGGGTTCGAGCCCTGGCCGCCGGATCACCTGAGGCCCAGGCGGCGACGACCGTGACCACCACCCGCCGAACGCCGACCACGGCGCCGAGGTGAGTGGATGGAACTCGGCACGATCCTCGATCGCCTGACCGATGCCCGGCTCGTCCCGGGCGCGGACACGGATGGCGATCCCCGCGAAGTGGACGTCGACGACGTCCACTTCGATTCGCGTCGGGTCGGGCCCGGGAGTCTCTTCTGCTGTGTCTCCGGTGCCGTCACCGACGGACACGACCATGCGGGTGCGGCGATCGACCGCGGTGCGGTGGCGTTGATGGTGGAGCGCACGCTCGATGTGACCGTCCCCCAGATCGTCGTGCCCGATGTGCGCTCGTCGATGGCCCTGGCCGCAGCGGCGGTGCACGGCGATCCCTCGCATGCGCTCGTGGTGATCGGTGTCACCGGCACCAATGGAAAGACGACGACGACCCATCTGGTGCGCAACGTGATGGCGGCCGCCGGTCATCGGGTCGACGTCGTGGGCACGCTGTCGGGTGTGCGCACCACTCCCGAGTCGCCCGATCTGCAGCGCCACCTGGCTCGGTGTCGTGCCGAGGGGATCGATGTCGTGGCCATGGAGGTCTCCTCGCATGCGCTGGATCTCCATCGCGTCGACGAGGTGCGGTTCGACGTCGCCGTCTTCACCAATCTGGGGCGCGACCACCTCGACCATCACCGGACGATGGAGGAGTACTTCGCGGCCAAGGCGCGCTTGTTCGTCCCTGTCATGGCGGAACGAGCGGTGGTCGATGTCGACGATTCCCACGGTCGATTGCTCCTCGATGCTGCGTTGATCCCGACCGACGGCTATTCGATGGACGAGGTGCGCCTGGTCGAGGAATCGGTCGACTCCACCACCTTCATGTGGTGCGGGCAACGGATCGTGCTCGGCCTCGGTGGGCGGCACAACGTGGCCAATGCGCTGGCTGCTGCGCACGTGGCGCTGGCCCTCGGGATCGACGAGGCCACCATCGCCGCCGGTCTGTCGCGTCCGGTGTTCGTCCCCGGCCGATTCGAACCCGTGTACGCCGGCCAGCCGTTCGACGTCGTCGTGGACTTCGCCCACACGCCCGACGGACTCGAACACGTGCTGGCGGCCGCCGCCTCCATCGTCAGCAACGGCCGGATCATCGTGGTCTTCGGCTGCGGCGGAGATCGCGACCGCTCGAAGCGCCCGCACATGGGGGAGATCGCCGCCCGCGGTGCCGATGTGGTGGTGATCACCGCCGACAACTCGCGTGGCGAATCGACCGACGCCATCATCGCCGCCATCGTCGCCGGGGCCGAACGAGCAACCGAACGTCGGGCGGCCGAGGTCGTGGTGGAACCCGATCGGCGTCGGGCGATCGCCGCAGCGCTCGGGATCGCCCGGCCGGGCGATCTCCTCGTGGTCGCCGGCAAGGGGCACGAGACGACCCAGACGATCGGGGAC
>JBJTGD010000164.1:0-10429 GCA_046093735.1 Acidimicrobiia bacterium
AGGGCCGGGGAGCTCCCCGTCAGGCCCAGCGACTTGCTGGCACCGACGAGCATCGTGCTGGCCACGTTGGGGGCCGCACCCTGGATGGCGGCGAAGAGGCCGAGCAGCGGGACGGCGAAGGCCGAGACCTTCTTCACGTTCGACGCTGTGGTTGCCGTCGTCATGTCCTACCCCCTCGATCCTTCTCGGATCGTCGTGAACTGGTTGTTGGATCGGTGGTGGAATCGGTGTGGAATCGGTGGCTGCTCAGAGGGTGGCCGGTGTGAACCAGCCGCTCGTCGTGAACGCGGCGCTCCGCGAAGTCGAGAAGTCGATCTTGGAGAGGTCGAGTTCGTACCACAGCGGGTCGTCGATGGTGTTGTAGATGTAGGAACTGCCGGTCAGATTGCTGACAGTCGACCACATCGTGAGCTCCGGGATGGTCTTCCCGGGACCAGCGGCCTCCATCACGTTGCCGTAGACGATGTCGAAGCCGTGGAGGATGCGGATGGTGTCCATCACCGCGTGCTTCTCGTCGGCCGGCGGCGTGGCGAAGCGCACAGCCGCAAGAGCACGGATGAACCGTGACGGCGGGGTGCCATCGGCGGGGAGCCCACGGAAGCCCTGACCCTGGCCCGGGGCGGTGAAGGTGGTACCGCCGATCTCCACGGCCGGCGGGTTGTCGGGGGTGAGGCTGAGGTAGTTGCTCACATTGGTGAGGTGCCACTCGAGGTAAGGCGCGTTGGTGGCCACCTGCACCGGGTTGTCGAGCACCCGCATCCCCTCGGGATGGAACTCGGCGACGATGCAGGAGTCCTTGTCATGGAAGATCACGTGCAGTGGCAGCGCCACCGGGATCTCCTTCGGCGTGTAGTCGACGACGTTGCACGTGGCCAGCGCGGCGCGGGCCTCGGCGGTGGTGGCACTGGTACCCAGTACGAAGGCGATGAGCTCGAGGGCCCCGATGTCGGTGCCGTCGTTCTTCGGCTGTTGGTAGGTGCAGTGACCGGGCATGTAGAGGGCATGCGCCGACAAACCTGCGGTGTTCATGGCATCGGCCATCCACTGCGGGGTGCTGAAGGCCGACATGCCGACCACGCCGTACTTGGCCGTCCACGTCTTGGCCTTGGCACTGGCCTGACTGGCGCCCGCGTAGTTCGACGCCACGAGGCCGAGTTCCCACGGCAGAACGTTGGGGAACTCCATGGTGCGTCCGACGCACACGGTTCCGTCAGCGCCGGTCGGATGCTTGAAATTGGTGCACATGGTCACTCCGATTTCGATGCCCGCACTTCGGGCCTGACGATCGCGCGCCAGCGCGCGTGTAAAAAACCTACAGCATGGGCACTCGGCCCGCCGGATCCGTCGTGCCCGAACCCGACCCTGTTCCCTCGGCGGCTGACCGTAGTCCGTGGTGTGCGAACCTGAACCCGACAGCCGGGAGGGGACGATGGGACAACTCGACGGACGGATCGCCGTGGTCACCGGAGGTGGGCGCGGCATCGGTCGGGCCATCGCCCTGCGGTGGGCCCGCGAGGGGGCGACCGTGGTGATCACCTCGCGCACGCAGGCCGACCTGGACGCCGTGGTCGACCAGATGCGGGCCGAGGGGGGCGACGGGCGAGCCGTCGTGGCCGATGCCATGGACCGGACCGATGCCCGCGAACCCGTGAATGCTGCACTGCGCGAGTTCGGCCGGATCGACATCCTGCTCAACAACGTCGGTGGCAGTGCCGGTCGCCATCACGATCCTTTCGATGGTGACGACGCCACCTTCGAGGACACCCTCACCCTCAATCTCGTCTCTGCCTTCTGGACGACGCGGGCCGCGCTACCGGCCATGCGCGACCAGCACTACGGACGCATCGTCAGCATCGGCTCGGGAGCGTCGAAGCACACCGGCGCCAATCTGGCCTACGTGTCGGCCAAGCACGGGCTGGCCGGGTTCACGAAACAGTTGGCCGCAGTCGCGGCGCCCCACGGCATCACCGTGAACCTCCTGTGCCCGGGATGGACGGCCACCTCACTCATCGACTGGGAGGTGATCGGCGCGTCGAAGGGCATGACGGCGACCGAGGCCGAGGCATGGGCCTCGTCGTTCTCGCTGCAGCACCGGGTGCTCGCCCCCGAGGAACTCACCGGGATGGCCACGCTGCTGGTGGCCGACGACGGATTGGGCGTCACCGGTCAGGTCATCAGCGTCGATGGCGGCTACAAGGTCTGAGGCCGCCCGCCGCCCTTGGCCGGAAACGACCGAGGGCGGCCGCCGGATCACTCCGACGACCGCCCTCGAGTACAAATCACTACTGCTCAGGTCAGGACTTGCCCGCCTGGGAGATGCGGTTGGCGTCGAGCTTGGCCCGATCGACCACCGGTCCACTCAACTTGACCAGGTACTTGGGGTCACAGGTCTGGGTGCCGACGGTGGTGGGGATCACCTGCTCGTAGATGCTGCCCTTCATCTTCAGCACGAGGCCACAATCGCCAGGCATGTTGGCTCCCGGATTGGTCGACGACATCAGACCGCCGGCGTCATAGGTGGTCACCTTGGCCAGCGTGGACATCATGCAGTCACGCGAGAGCGTCGAACCGCAGGACTGCGCAGCTTCGGCCCAGAGCAGGAAGGCCGCGGTGGCCTGCATGCCGAGGAGGCTGGTGGAGCCGCCGTTGGCCTTCACGATCTCCAGGTACTGCTTCACCGCCGGCACCTTGTCGGCCTGCTCGAACGGGTAGTACGTCATACGCACGTACACGTTGTCGGCGTTGCCGTTGGTGTTCCACTTGGCGAAGTTCGTGTCGTAGAAGTTGGCCTCCATGTACCACATGGGGTTGTAGTTGATGGTCTTGGCCGCATCCAGCACGTTCTGGAAGTTCGGGTTGGGCGAGCCGGAGAAGTACACGACCTCCGCGCCACACTCCTTCAGACGCTGCAGGAACGGCGTCCAGTTGGCCTCACCGCCGATGTTGTACACCTGGTCGCAGTTGAGGTACTCCCAGCCCGCCTGCTTGCCCGCACTGACGAACTTCTCGGTGGAGTCGATCGTCGCTGCGTAGTTGGCGTAGAACGTCGCCGTCTTCTTCACCTGCGTCGGGAACTTCTGGGCGAAGGTGAACAGCGGCGAGGCGTTCATGAAGTCGCCGGGGTTGGGTGCCGGCTGGTACATGAGCGGGCCGTTGGCGAACTGCGGCGACACCGTGTACGTGGGCACCGACGGCATGCCGCAGGCCACACGGGTCTTCTCCTGCGCGGAGTCGAGTGACCAGCCCTGACCAACGAGCATGAAGACCTGGCTGCAGGACTCGGTCATCACGTTGTTCACGTTCAGGATGGCAGCGTCGTAGTACTTGCCCACCACGGTGCGGCCGTTGATGCCGCCCTGGTCGTTGCACCACTTGATCATGGCCTTCATGGCGTCCGACATCTCCTTGTTGAGACCCGGGGCCGAGGCGTAGCCGGCGTCGTCGCCGTAGCCGATGGTGATCTGCGTGTCGGTCACGCCCTGCGCAGTGGCGCCCTTGGCGTCACCCTTGCCGCACGGCGAGGCCATCGTGCCGAAGCTGGTCCCCTTGGTATTGGACGAGCCACCGCCTCCGCTGTTGTCCGACGAACCCGAACGTCCGCCGCCACACGCTGCGGCGAGGACGGCGAGCGCAGCGACGAGACCGATGGCCAGCGTCACTCCCCGTCGTCGTGTGGACCGGCGCACCGGTTCCGTCTTCTGCCCGATAGGCACGTGTACCCCTCCCGAAAATTCGAATCGACCCGGTCCCCCGGGTGGCACGAGCGCAGGGCTCCCGCCGGCTCCCCCCGGACGGGGGAGACAACGAACCGTAGTGGTCGGGCCCCGGGGCGACAAGAAATCGTCACTCGGCGCTGGGCCTGCATGTGCCCCGGTGGCGCCTGAAACGCCGAGAAACCCTCAGAACTCCCGGTAGGTGGGGTCGGTCAGGTCCCGGCGACCGACGGTGAAGTCCTCGTCCCATTGAAAGGTGGCCGCCGGATCGAAGGGCACGGTGTAGTTCCAGTCGAAGGCGCACACCCGCCGGGCGATCAGCCACACCCCGTCCCGGCGCTCGAAGCGGTCGACATAGCGCAGACCCATCACCATGTCGGAGGCCATCCCGTCGTCGCCGGGTCGGCTCACGTGGTGGGCCACGCAGTAGGTGTCGACGAGGGCGACGTCGCCCTGCAGTCGGATGTGGGGCAGGGCGATGAAGTGGGTGGTGGCGGCGAAGTGTGGGAGCACGTCGCACACCCAGTCGGCGAACTCGGTGCCCGAACCTCGGAACGAGTTGTGATCATCGAAGCCGTCGGGGTGGTAGCACGATGCCATCAGTTCGCGATCGAGTCGGTCGGTGCCACGGGCCAGGCGTTGGATCACGTCGGTGATCTCGGCGCGGGCAATGAGTTCGTCGACGGTCGTCATGGGGTCAGTCTCGCCGACATCGACGGCGCAAGTCGGCGCAAGTCGGCGCAAGTCAGTCCGGATCGAGGGGGATCTGCAGGATCCGACGGACGCCGGGCTCGTGCTCGGTGACGTGTCCGGCACCCACGACGTCCTCGGCCAGCACCACCGAACCGGCGGGCAGCGTGTGCGAGTCTCCGTCGCTGGTGGTGATGCGCACCCAGCCGTCCAGCCACACCACCAGTTGACGACGGGGCGCGCAGTGCCAGTCGGGCATCTGCTCGACCGCCACTGCCTCGAGGAACTGCAAACGGTCGACATCGAGGGCGTCGGACACTCGCAGCTCGACGGTGCCCGGCTCCGAGGGCCGCACCGTGCGCAACAACGTCACCTCCTCGAGGTGGGTCTCGCCTGACTCGTCGGCCCAGATGCGCAGGTAGTCCACGCCGACAGCCTGCCACCGCAGAGACGCGCGGGTCGTCGAGCGCGTCGGTCGAGGAGCGCGCCGGTTCACCCGACGCTGGTTCAACCGACGCCGAACCAGCCGGCCACGGTCTGCACCAGCACGACCACGGCGAGTACGGCGATCACCACGACGATCACCGTGGCCAGGGCGCGCAGTCGCGGTCCGTTGGCGGCATCACCGAGCACCGAGCGGCGATTGGCCAACAGGAGGATGAACAGGAGGATGATCGGAGTGATGAGTCCGTTGAGCACCTGCATGTTGATGAGCAGGTCGATGAGGTTGCCGGGCACCAACGCCACGGCGGACCCGATGAGGATGAGTGCGGTGAACAGCCCCATGAACAGAGGGGCCTCACGGAAGGTGCGCGACACCGATCGTTCGACACCGATGGCCTCGGCCACTGCATACGAGGTGGCCAGCGGCACCACGGCAGCGGCCAGGGCCGAGGCACCGAGCAGACCGATGCCGAACAGGATCTGTGCGCCGGATCCGGCCACGGGTTCGAGCGCCTCGGCTGCTTCCTTGGCCGAGGACAACGGACCGGTTCCCCCGATGGCGGTGGCCGTGGCGATGATGATGGCCATCGACACGATGTTGGCGAAGATCGCACCGGTGATGGTGTCGATGCGGACCATGCGGTACTCGTCGGGACCGTTGCCGCTGTCGGCCACTGCGGCGGCCTGGTAGAGCTGCATGTACGGCGTGATGGTGGTGCCGATGAGCGCCACGACGAGGAACAGGAACTCCTTCGAGCCCAACATGTGGGGGACGAACGTGTTCGACGCCACCTCTCCCCAATCGGGCCGGCCGAGCACGGCGGCGATCGGGTAGGCGATGAAGGCGAGGCCGAGCAGAAGGAAGGCGCGCTCGGCGTAGCGGTAGTTGCCGAACACCACGATCGACCAGATGGCCACCGCGGCGATGGGGATGGAGATGTAGCGCGACACACCGAACAGTTCGAAGGCGGCGCCGATGCCGGCGAACTCGGACACGACGAGTCCGAGATTGGCGATGAGGAGCATGGAGATGGCGAAGGCCGAGGCCCGCAGCGGGAACTGCTCGCGGATGAGCGCCATCAGTCCTTCGCCGGTGTGGGCGCCGAGTCGGGCCGACATCTCCTGCACGACCACCAGCGCCACGGTGACCAGCACCATCACGAACAGGGTGCGGTACCCGAACTGCGATCCGGCCGACGCGTAGGTGGCGACACCGCCGGCGTCGTTGCCGGCGTTGGCCGCCACCAGTCCGGGGCCGAGCACCGACAACCACAGCACCAGTCGCCGTCGACGCCGGGGCGCGACGGGGCGCTCGGTGCCGGGATCCGGGGCGCGGGTCTCGTCGGCCATGGCTGGTCCGGTCGGGCCGGTCAGGAAAGGATCCCGGAGAAGTGGCGTCGCGACCGCTCACGATGGGGAAGGAGCGCATCGATGACATCGTCGGCGAGGATGCGGCCCAAGGGGTGGTCGGACTCGTCGACCACCACGATCGACGATCCCCGGTTCTCCACGAAGGCCTCGATGACGTCGTCGAGCGGCGCATCGGCCGGCACGGTGACGGGCCACGGCGCACCGGTGAGCGAACCGAGGGTGTCGTCGGGCGCGGCCATGAACAGGTCGATCATGAGGATGTCGTCGACCACGACGCCCTCGTCGTCGAGCACCAGCACCGACTCGACGCGGGCGATGTCGTCGTAGGAGTCGTGATCGGCCAGTCGGGCCCGGGCCTCGCCCACCGTGAGCGACGCATCGAAGGTGACGATCGAGGTGGTCATGACACCACCGGCGGTCTCCTCGTCGTAGGTCAGCAGCAGGGTGAGATCCTCGGCATCGTCGGGATCCATCGCCGCCAGCAGTTCGTCACGGGTCTCGTCGTCGAGATCGCGCAATGCCTCGGCCGCCTCGTCGGGTTCCATCTCCGACAGCAGTGACGCCGCCCGTCCGGGATCGACGTCGCGCAACAGCACCGACAACTCGTCGCTCTCCATCTCCTCGAGCGCGTCGGCCGCGGTCTCGGCGTCGAGGGCCGACAGCCGTTCCTGGCGCTGGGAACGACCGAGTTCCTCGAGGAGATCGGCCAACTCACCGGGACGCAGTCGTCGCAGTTCGTTGTTGGCCCGTGACAGTCGCACGGGTTCACCCGGATCGGAGAAGGGTTGGATGGCAGCCCAGTCGATGACGCGATCGGGATGGGGTCGCACGCGCCAGCGGGCCGGGCCCAGTCGACGCAGGAGCGTGGAGAAACCGACGTCGGCACCGACCAGGCGATAGCCACCACCGACGCGGGCGAGGAATAGGTCGGCGGCGCGGAACACGCGCACACCGTCGACGTCGACCATCTGATGATCGATGACGTCGTCGACCAGCTTCACCTCGTTGTCGCGCCGAGCGAACTCGCGCAGGTCGACCTTCGCCGATCGCAGCGTGACGCGACGCGGCTCCAGTTCACCGATCTTCTCGGCCGACACCCACGACAGGCTGCGTCCTACGCGCACGACGAGACCGGTGAGGGGCGGATAGGGCTCGCCCTCCCACCGCACCACGAGATCGACGAGTCGACCGACGACCACGCCCGAGGAGTGCACCACGGGCGCGCCGATGAGTCCGGTGACGGACAGGAGTGACTCGGCCACCGCCTCGAGGGCGAGCAGCCGCGAGGTTCGTTGCGTTCGCCGCTGGGCGATGGCCCGGGGCGGACTGAGGGTGCGGGACATGACGGACTCCTCGGAGGACGAGCGACGGACGAAGCCGCCTCGTCGCCGCGACCGTCAGGAACGTCCGGAGTCGTCCATCGGGTCACGCCGCGGGCAGCGCAGGGTCACCAGGCGGGTACTTGGGGGTTCGCTCTCGGGCATGCGCTCCACCTCCTCCGGCGTCCGATGGACCCTCATTCCTACCATCCGGGCTCGGCGATCCCCACATCGATTCGCCCTGCACCACCTTCACCAACGGGCCCCGATGGTCTGCCACGATGCCCGAGTGCCGACCCGACCCGTGATGCTCCTGCCCCCGTCCGAGGGGAAGTCGCCCGGTGGGTCGGGCCGGCCCCTGCGTCTCGATCGACTGTCGTTCGCCGATCTCACCGACACCCGGGAGCGGATGATCGACGCCGTGATCCGGGCCATGCGATCACCGGCGGCCGCCCGGCAGAAGTTGCTCGGCGTGACCGGCTCGACGCTGGCCGACGCCACTGCGGCAAATCGGGACCTGCGCTCGGCCCCGACCATGCCGGCGATCGAGCGGTTCACCGGCGTGCTCTACGACGAACTCGATGTCGCCTCACTGTCGAAGCGGGATCGATCGAGACTCGACGAGCAAGTGGTGATCTTCAGCGGGATCTTCGGACTGCTGACCCCGACCGATGCGATCCCCGATCACCGACTGAAGATGAACGCGACATTGCCGTCGATCGGCAAGGTGGCGACGGCGTGGCGCGGACCGATCACCGACGCGCTGACCGACCGTGTGCGCGGGGCCACGGTGTGGAACCTGCTGCCCGGTGAGCACGCCGCAGCATGGAAGCCGGCCGCAGTGGGAGGCACCGACGGTCCGGCGGCCATGTTCTCAGTGCGCTTCGTCGACGAGGGGGCACCAATGCGCGGCGCTCGGACGTTCACCACCGTGAGTCACTGGAACAAGTTGCTCAAGGGCGCGCTGGTGCGGTTCGTGCTGGCCACCGGGACCGACGAACCGGCGGCGCTGTCCCGCTTCACCCATCCCGAGGGCTACGTCTACGACCCGTCGCTCACCGAGGAGTCCAAGGGCTCGACGGTGCTGGTCATGGTGCGGCCCCGTCCATGAACGAGCCGGCCACGCACGCGCCGTCGCTGAACGAGCGGGCGACGCGACCCGTAGCGTGAAGCCATGACGTCGACGACCCGGCCCGAACGTCTGGAACGCATCGACCTCCCCATCGAGGGCATGACCTGTGCCGCGTGCGCCACGCGCATCGGCAAGGGCCTGTCGAAGCTCGACGGAGTGGCCCAGGCCGACGTCAACCTCGCCGCCGCGCGCGCCACCGTGCGCTTCGATCCGTCGGTCACCGGTCGTGACGAGTTCGCAGCCAAGATCGCCAGCCTGGGGTACCAAGTCCCCGAGGTGGACCGTCTCGAAGAGGCCGAGACCGAGCACGCGCACGCTCTCGGCGTGCGACTGACCGTCGCCGTGGTGCTCAACGTGCCGGTGGTGGCGGTGTCGATGATCCCGGCGTTGATGTTCGACGGATGGCAGTGGTTCGCCTTCGTCCTCTCCACCCCGGTGGTGTTCTGGTGCGGGTGGGGATTCCACCGCGCCGCGGCGATCAATCTGCGGCATGGCACCGCCACCATGGACACGTTGGTGTCGATGGGCACGCTGGCGGCGTGGATCTGGTCGACGGTGGCGCTGCTGTTCCTCGGTGCCGCCGATGCCGATCACTCGATGGGTTCGATGGGTTCGATGGGCTCGACGGGATCGATGTCGGGCATGGGGGGATCGGGTCCCGAGGTGCACGTGTACTTCGAGACGGCCGGCGTGATCATCACGTTGATCCTGCTGGGCAAGTGGTTCGAGGCCCGCGCCCGACGCCGTTCGGGTGACGCGCTGCGGGCGCTCGCTGCGCTGGGCGTGCGCACCGTGACCCTGGCCGACGGCACCGAGATCGACCTCGATGATCTGCAGGTGGGCATGCGGTTCGTGGTGCGGCCCGGAGCCAAGGTGGCCACCGACGGCGTGGTGGTCGAAGGGCACTCGGCCATCGACATGGCGCTGCTCACCGGCGAACCCGTGCCGGTGGAGGTGGGACCGGGCGACGAGGTGGTGGGCGCCACCGTCAACACCAACGGCCATCTGGTGGTCGAGGCCACCCGCGTCGGCGCCGACACTGCGCTGTCGCAGATCGTGCGCCTGGTGGAGGAGGCGCAGGGTTCGAAAGCGCCCATCCAACGACTGGCCGACCGGATCTCGGGTGTGTTCGTGCCCGTGGTGCTGGGCCTCGCCCTGCTCACCGTGATCGTGTGGTTGGTCGTCGGCGACGGCGCGCAGGACGCCTTCACCGCAGCGGTGGCGGTGCTGATCATCGCCTGTCCGTGCGCATTGGGACTGGCCACACCCACGGCGATCATGGTCGGTACCGGACGCGGCGCGCAGATGGGGATCATCATCAAGGGCGCCGAGGTGCTCGAGCAGACCCGACTGGTGGACGTGGCCGTGCTCGACAAGACCGGCACCGTGACCGAGGGGCACATGGAACTGGTCGACGTCGTCGCCGACGGCGTGACGCCCGACGACGCGCGACGACTGGCCGCGGCGGTGGAGTCGCGGTCGGAACATCCGATCGCCGCGGCCATCGTGGCGGCGGCCGGCGATGCCATCGCCGAGCTCGGCGTGGCCGACTTCGAGAACCTCCCCGGTCGCGGCGTCACCGCGACGGTGATCGACGGGGGTCGCATCCGACACGTCGGAGTGGGGCGCAGCACGTTGTTCGCTCCTCTTTCGGACACGCTGGCCGCCGCTCGCGACACGGCGGAGGCCGCCGGGCGCACTGCCGTGCTCGCCGGATGGAGCGAAGACGTGACCGGCGACGAACTGGTGGCCCACGCGGT
>JBJTGD010000165.1:0-3255 GCA_046093735.1 Acidimicrobiia bacterium
CACCCTCGGCCCGGCCGAGGGTGAGATCGGATCGACCGGCGATCGACACCCGACCGTCGAGCAGTTCGACACGAAGACGCGACTCGGTCACGGGCATCCACGTGCGTCGCAGG
This sequence comes from Acidimicrobiia bacterium, assembly GCA_046093735.1. GTDB lineage: Bacteria > Actinomycetota > Acidimicrobiia > Acidimicrobiales > Acidimicrobilacustridaceae > Acidimicrobilacustris. Next base: position 114 of record JBJTGD010000165.1, read on the forward strand.
GGAGGGACGCACTCGAGGACCCCGGCCACCCGCTCGTTGGCCAGGGCCCGGACCTCGGCCCGCTCGGCCTCCGAACAGGTGGCCAGCCAGCCGGCCAGCGAGGCGTCGGAGCGTTCGAGTCGGTCGAGGGCCTCGTCGACCAGCACCAGCGGCACCGGGCGGCCCCGCTCGTGGAGCGACAGCTCGATGGCCTTGTGGGCCACCGTCCCGCGGGCCAGTGGCGGGCTCCATTCGAACGGGCGGTCCCGTTCGGTCAGGTAGCGCAACTCGCAGCCGTGCACGGTGGCCAGATCGTGCTTGTTGACGGTCAGCGGATCGTCGGGATCGAGTTCGCCGGCGAGGTCGGCGAGGGCCTCGGCCAGCGTCGCTCGCAGTCGGTCGCGGAGATCGGGCGGGAACGTGGGGCGTTCGTCACGGGTCGCGCCGAGACGATCGAGGACCTCGGCCTGGGTCGGGGAGAGGTTCGTCGTGTCGTCGACGTCGGACATCGACTCGATGCTACGGAGGGCTCGGGACACCGGGTGGATGGGTGTCGGTCGACCCGGGTCGCTGTCACAGGGGCGCGCGAGGCTCGCTGTCGATGGAAGCCACCTCCCTGCGATTCGCCACCGCCGCCCGGACGCTCGGCGATGTGGCGCGCGCCGCCGGCCTGGTGGTTCCGTCATTCCGCAGTCCGCCACGGCTCGTCGGGGTCGACCGCACCCTCAAGCGGTCGCCACGGGCCGACGGCGTCGTCGACGTGGTGGTGTCGGTGCGGCTCAAGGGTCGACCGTGGGTGTCGGTGCTGGCCGACATGATCGACGGGGTGCTGGTGGCCAACGAACTCACCGGTCCCACCGCCGGGGCGGCCCGCACCGCCCTGTGGGCCTCGGTCGAGCACGACGCCGGCCCCGACCGGACCGCCGAGCGCCGACCGGCCTGGCGCCGGCCCGGCACCGCCGCCTGACCCTCACCGAGTGACCGGTCAGACTGGGCCGGTGAGCGACGACCCGCATCCACAGCACCTGCTGCCCGATCCCTGTCGTCTCGGCGGCCCCGAGTGGGTGCGCACTTCTGGCGGTCGACTCTCGGCGGCGCAGCGACGACGGATGTGGCGTGTCGCGCTGCGCACCCAACGCCGATTGATCACCGGTCGGATCGGTCGACGCCGGAGTGGAGCGCTCGATGTGGAGTCGCTGTTGGTCATCCCGGACAGTCGGCTGGTGCGTACCGCCGAGGAGGCTGCTCTGTCCCAACCGACGGCGCTGCTGGCCCACGGGTATCGCACGGCACTGTTCGCCCGCGCCCTCGCCGCCGTCGACGGTGTGGCCCTCGATCCGGAACTCATCGTCGTGTGCGGACTGCTCCATGACGCCGGCCTCGTGCCCGCCGTGGTCGGTGAGGACTTCACGATTCGCAGCGCAGCGGCTGCGGTGCAGGCGGCACGAGACGCCGATCGACCGGAGGTGGCCGCGGTGGTGGCCGATGCGATCGTCGTGCACACCACGGTCGGCATCGACGTCGACACCGATGGCGCTCTGGGCGCCTACACCCAGTTCGGGGCGCTGGTCGACCTCATCGGCCTGCGCGAGCGCGAGTTGCCGCACGATCTCGTGGCCCGTGCGGTGGCTGCTCATCCGCGCATCGGGTTCGCCAGCGAGATCTCCCGGGCGATCAGGGCCGAGGCGAAGGCCGTTCCCGACGGACGGTTCGCCTTCCTGCGCCGGACCGGGTTCATCCCCGCCGTGCACATCGCCGCGGTACCGTCACGACGCTGAGCGAGCGACACGAAGAGTGCTGGGGTCGAGTGATGCGCCCGACGCGTAGATGCAGCTGGTGTCTCGGAGCACCCGAGTACATCGACTATCACGATCGCGAGTGGGGTCGTCCGGTCATCGACGATCGAGCGATCTACGAGAAGATCTGCCTCGAAGGATTCCAGTCCGGTCTCTCGTGGCTGATGATCTTGCGCAAGCGTGAAGGGTTTCGTCGGGCGTTCCGCGGGTTCGACCCTGAGGCGGTTGCACGATTCGATGCCGGAGACGTCGATCGGCTGCTCGGTGACGCGGGCATCGTTCGTCACCGGGGGAAGATCGACGCGACGATCACAAATGCACGCGCTCTGCTGGGTCTGTGGTCCACGGGCGAATCGTTGCGTGCGCTGGTGTGGAGTTTCGAGCCGCCGCGGCGCGGCCGTCCGGTTCCGACCGAGATCGGAGAGCTCGAGTCATCCACCGTCGAGTCGAAGGCGTTGTCGAAGGAACTTCGTCGGCGTGGTTTCGTCTACGTCGGTCCGACCACCGCGTACTCGGCGATGCAGTCGCTCGGAGTGGTGAACGACCACGTTCGGGGCTGTCACGTGCGGAGTGCGTGCGACGCCGACCGGCGCTCGCTCGGTTCAGTGGTGTGACGATCACCGAACTTCACTGAGGAACTCGGACATCGGGGCTCCGGTCGATGGTGGCCGGTACGGTGTCGAACGGAGCCCGGGTGGCGGAACTGGAAGACGCAGGGGGCTTAAACCCCCCTTCCCCTCTGGGGGAGTGAGGGTTCGAATCCCTCTCCGGGCACTGAAAACACTGGGTTTACTGGCTCATCGCAGCAAAGCCCCCAGATCGATCCAACCCGCTACTTCATCTGGCGTGCCCGGATGGCCGCATCTGTAATCTTCGCCGCCAACTCGGGTCGAAGGCCGCGGCGGGTGCGGTAGTACTCGTCGATGCGGGTTCTCGTGCGCTCGACCTTGAGTTCGTTGATTCGGCTAACGGCCTGCTGGCGTTGCCGGTCGTGACGAACCTGCATCCGGCGGCGACGGTCGACTGCCCGGCGCCCATGGAACTCGACCCGAGTGGCGGCAGCGACGGCCTTCTTGGTCGGCTGGAGTCGGGCGACGTAGGTGCCCCGAGCGGTCATGGGCACGAAACCGACGGTGAGGAGCTGGTGAAGCGGCCCGCCACGCCGGTTCTTCTGGGCGAGCAGAACCGACCGTTCGGTCATCCCCACCAGCGCAGCGCACTCGACGGCAGTGAGCTCCCGGTCAACCAGATGCAGGAGAAGCCACCGGGCAGACGCATTGACGCTGGCATCAATGTCGCCGTATCCCTCGGGGAGGCCTGCCCTGGTGGGTACAGGGGGGAGAGTGCCTATCGGGGTCGTACCTCCC
>JBJTGD010000166.1:0-3924 GCA_046093735.1 Acidimicrobiia bacterium
GCATCGACAAGGCGCAGTTTGTGCTCGGGGGAGACTCGTGCAAACACCGCGGTCTGGTCGATGATCGCATCGAGGGCCTGGTCGTCGAGGTCGTTCAGCTCTGCTCCGGTCATGGCGCCTCCCTCTAGTCCGAGGTCGCGACCGATTGCGGCTGCAGTGATCGCATGGTCACCGGTGATCATCTTGACCGACACCCCGGCCGCCCGTGCGACCGCGATCGCATCACGTGCCTCCGGACGTGGTGGGTCGATGATGCCGACCATCGCGAGGAACGTGAGATCGCGCACCAACTCGATCGGGTCCTCACCACGCAGTTCGTCCCACGCCTCGAGGTCGAAGTCTCGCGAGGCAACGGCCAGCACGCGCAGTCCGTGGCCTGCAAGGCGCTCGTTCTCGGTGTCGAGGGCACGACGGTGGCCGGCAATGTCAACTGCTGCACCCGATCCGTCGACGACCCTCGTCGCGCGCGCCATCAGGACATCGGGTGCGCCCTTGGCATAGAGACGCACGATCGATCGACCTTCCTCGGTCGGCACCTCATGGAAGGTCGCCATGAACTTATAGGCACTGTCGAAGGGCACTTCGGCCACTCGGGGCCGGTTCGCGCGCAAGTCGATCGGGTCGAGCCCGCCCTTCATTGCAAGAACGACGAGTGCACCTTCAGTCGGGTCGCCGACCAGTTCCCATTCGCTGTCGTCGCGACGCACGACGGCGTCGTTGCACAATGCCATCGGCATCAGCGCCGACATCAGTGCAATCGGGTCGTCTCCGCCTACGGCTGCGATGCGCCCCTCAGGGGAGTAGCCCTCGCCGCTCACCTCGTGAGAGCGGCCCATGTAATAGAGCGAACGTGCGGTCATTTGATTCAGCGTCAACGTTCCGGTCTTGTCCGAGCAGATGACGCTCGTGCAGCCGAGTGTTTCGACGCTTGCGAGCCGCTTCACGATTGCGTTGTGTTTGGCCATTCGCGACACACCGATCGCAAGAGTCACTGCGGTCACCGCGGGAAGTCCCTCGGGGATCGCCGCGACGGCGAGCGCGACCGAGGTGAGGAACAACTTCGAGAGCGAATCACCCGAGATAATCCCAATGAGGAAAACCAAACCCACGATGACGCCGGCGAGCTTTGCAAGACCGTGTGCGAGGTGATCGAGTTGGCGCTGCAGGGGTGACTGCTCTGAAGTGGTTGCCCCGAGGAGGCCGGCGATGCGGCCCATCTCTGTCGACATTCCCGTGGCGGTCACGACGAATTCGCCGCGGCCTCGACTGACGGTGGTGTTCATGAACACCATGCCCCGCCTGTCACCGAGTGAGGCATCCTCGTGCACGGGGTCGGTGTGCTTGTCGACCGCATGGCTCTCGCCGGTCAGTACTGCTTCGTCAACTTCGAGGTTGGTTGCCTGAAACAGGCGACCGTCGGCAGCGATTCTGTCGCCAGCCTCGACGAGCACGACATCGCCAGGAACCAGCTCCTCAGTGGGAATGTTCTGCCATGAACCGTCGCGCTTCACTCGCGCCGATGTCGAGAGCATCTTTCGTAGGGCTGCAAGTGATGCTTCGGCACGGTTTTCCTGGACGAAGCCGATGATCGCGTTCATCAGGACCACGACGAGGACAACGGTGGGTGTCTTTGCTTCCCGCGCCACCACCGCACTGATGGCGGCTGCACCGATGAGGATGAGTGTCAGGAAGTTGCTGAATTGTCCAACGAACCGTCGCCACGCGGGCACTGGCTGTGCTTCGGCGAGTTTGTTCGGCCCGTACGAGGAAAGTCGTGCCGCCGCAGTCTGTGTATCGATTCCAGACGCATCGACATCGAGTAGATCGAACACTTCATCGTGATGAAGAGAGTGGTGGTTGTCCACCGTCATTGCGCGAGAATCTGCGAGGAGGCTGGGGGTCATGGTGTTCCTTCGGCTAGTCGATATCGGCTTGCCGAATGTCTCTCCCGAGCCTTTCGGCCCCTCCTCGCCGGATCCGCACGGACCGTATTGACGACTCGGAGTGGAGCGGGATACTCCCCTTCGTTGACACGAATTATAGAGCCGTGATGTGCGCTGAGGACGAAACCTAGGGTCACATCCGGTTGGTGTGTGCAAGAGATCGCTTCGTAGCCTTGTGTGTGTGGCAGGCGATCTTCACCCCAATGTGACAAAAGTCGTGGAGGCTGCACGGCGTGCCGGTCTCGAGATCGAGACGCGGAGGTTCCCAGAAGGAACCAAGACCGCCCAAGACGCCGCCGATGCGATCGGGGTGACAGTGGGCCAAATCGTCAAGAGCCTCGTCTTCGCCGTGGACAACGAGGTCGTCATGGCACTGGTGTCGGGTGCCAACCAACTGGATGAGAAGAAGTTGGCAGCCGCCGCTGGGGGAGCAAAGTGCTCACGGGTCGATGCCGATGCCGTGCGCGCTGCGACCGGGTTTCCAATCGGCGGCGTGCCGCCTCTGGGTTTGGCAACCCAAGTCAGGATCTTCATGGATCCCGATCTTCTCCAGTACGACGAAGTCTGGGCGGCGGCAGGAACATGGAATGACGTTTTCCCGATCAACCCCCGTGAACTCCAACGTGTCACCAGTGGAGTCGTCGCGGAGATCAAGCGAGGATGACAGAACAACCGCCGACCAGAAACGACCTGGCCGGCACGTGGAGTCACTTCTCCGAGACTGAATGCAAGGGATACTCGCCCTTGTATGAGCGCATCACCCTGGCATGTGCCAAGAACGCAGATGTCATGGATTTTCTCTTGTCGCTGCCAATGCATACGCACCAGCCGAATCTTCTGCTTGCGGTGATGCATGAGCGTGTAATCCAAGGTCTCGAGCCCACACTCGCGCCGTTTTATTCCGGAGCGGCATCAGGAGATGTCGGGCGCTTGTTCGTGGAATCAGTCCTGGCGTCGCGCGACTCACTCGGGCCGATTCTCTCTTCGCGCTTCACACAAACGAATGAGATCGGGAGAGTGGCAATAATTGCGCCAGCACTGTCGGTTATTCCGGAGTGTGAAGACCTCACCCTGATTGATGTGGGAACGAGTGCCGGCCTCACACTTCACCTTGACGACTGCTTCATCGATTATGGCGCCCACGGCTCGCTTGGACCCATTGATAGCAAGGTGAGGGTTCAGGCACAGGTGCTCTCGGGACATCCACCACTACGAAGAGTCCCAATTGGGCGTCGAATCGGACTCGACAGAAACATCCTCGATCCGTCCAGATCGGATGATGCTCGCTGGATACTTGCGTGCGTCTGGCCGGACACTGGACGCTTCGAGCGCACACGCGATGTGCTTACACTCGCCGCGACGATTCCGAGTGAACTCATCGAAGGAGACGCGCTGGAAACGCTTCCCTTGTTGCTTTCGTCGCTTGAGGGACCCGTCGTGATCACGACGACCTGGGTGGCCGCCTACATGAGCTTGGAGTATCGCGCTCGCTTTTCTGCTGAATTGAAGGCGGCGAGCCAGAAACGCGACATCTACTGGGTAAGTGTGGAAGCTCCGGGAGTTGTATCTCATCTTCCCGAAGTGGCGTCCCCGAAAGTAGATGGGCCTCCTCCGAGCGTTGTTGGCTTGGTGACATTCTCGAAGGGTCAGGTTTCGGATGCCCATGTTCTGGCTCACGCACATAGCCATGGAACATGGATCTGGTGGTACGACCAGTGATCATGCGCGACGCCCTTGACTGTGTACTGAATGGTGGCGTGCCACCTCTGGGTTTGGCAACTCACCTCAGAATCTTCGTAGATCCCGACCTTCTCCAGTACGACGAGGTGTGGGCCGCTGCCGGTACATGGCACGATGTTTTTCCGATTGATCCTCGGGTGCTTCAGCGTGTTACCAATGGAGTTGTGGTTGAACTTCGGAGACACCAGTGAGCAAGTCCCGTGCCCGCCGTACCCGAAGCGACGGTCTTACGGAGACAATC
>JBJTGD010000167.1:0-2372 GCA_046093735.1 Acidimicrobiia bacterium
CGGTCGAGCGCTGCTTCGCCACGCTGGTCGACTTCGAGTCCTATCCGCAGTGGGCGGGGGACCTGAAGGAGGTCCGGGTCATCGAGTCCGACGACCAGGGGCGATCGACGGTGGTCGAGTTCCGGGCTGCGGCGATGGGACGCACCACCACCTACCGGCTCCGCTACGACTACGCCGGGGCCCCGGGTCGACTCGCATGGGCGTTGGTGGAAGGTGACCTCGAGCGTGAACTCGACGGCGCCTATGTCCTCACCGATGCGGGCGACGGTGCCACCGAGGTGGCCTACGAGCTGGCCATCGATCTGGTGTACCCCATTCCCGGGTTCGTGAAGCGACGGGCCGAGGGTCGCATCATCAAGACGGCGCTCGGTGAACTCAAGGCGCGGGTGGAGGGATCACCTCGCCCGAGTGACGACGACTGAGTCGAACCTGGAGCAGCGGCCTCCGGTCGGGCGTACGCTCGGCGCGCATCCGCCCGATGCACCGAGGAGGTCGCCATGCCCGTTCTGACCGAGGCGTCGATCCGTCAACTGGCAGGGTTCCGCAGTTCGGATCATCCGGTCGTGAGTTGTTACCTCGACGTCGATGGACGTCGTCAGGTGCGGGCCAAGGACTACCAACGGACCTTCGAATCGATGGCCCGCCGCGCCGTCACCGACCATGCCGACGTCGATCTGTCGAACGACCTCGATCGTTTCGCCCGTCACGTGCGCGCCGGGGTCGATCGGCACGGAGTGCGGGGTCTGGCCATGTTCTCGTGCGCAGCCAGGGGTCTGTGGGAGGTCGTGCCGCTGCCCGTTCCCGTGGCCAGTCGCATCGCGGTCAACCAGTCGCCAGTGGTCGGTCCGCTGGAGGCGATCGTGCACGAGCTCGAGCCTCTCGCCGTGCTGCTGGTCGATCGCCAGCGGGCGCGGATGTTCGTGCTCCATCTCGGTGAGGTGATCGAACGGTCGAGCCTCTTCGAGGCGCTGCCCCGCGACTACGACCGTCGCGACGACGCCGGTCGCGGTTCGCGTGAACGCGAACAACACCACGTCGACGAACTGGCCATGCAGCATCTGCGGCACACCGCCGATGCCGTGTTCCGGCTCCATCAGGAGACGGGATTCGGTCATCTCACCATCGCTGCCACCGACGACGTGCACGCCGCATTCGTTCCGATGCTCCATTCCTATGTGCGCGATCGGCTCGCACCCCGACTCCACATCGCGGTGGGGGCGTCGGAGCCCGAGATCGTGCGGGCGGCGCTCGAGATCGAACGTCAGGTGGAACGCGATCGGGAGTCCCGCCTGGTCGCCCGACTGCGTGATGCGCTCGGTGCCGGGAAGAAGGCGACGGCCGGACTGGCCCCGGTGCTGGCCGCCCTCAACGAACGCAAGGTGGCGACCCTGCTGGTCTCCAACGGCTTCATCGAGGGCGGCTGGCGCTGCGGGTGCGGTGCCCTGGCCACCAAGGGTCCTCGGTGCCCGGTCGACGGCGCCGAGATGGAACGCACCACCGATGTGGTCAGCGATGCGGTCGACGCCGCATTGCTGGAGGGGGCACGGGTGGAGATGTGCGAGGGCAACGCCGACCTCGATGTGCTGGGTCGTCTCGGCGCCCTGCTCCGGTACTGAGCGCCCATGGATGACGGCCGCGTCGTCGGCATCGATGTCGGCGGCACCAAGATCCTGACGGTGGCCGTCGATCGGCACGATCCCGGTCGCGTCGGCGCCCGTCACACTGCGCCCGTGCCGGACACGGTCGATGCCTTCGTAGCTGCACTGGTGGAAGGAGCGCGGGCCGTCGGTGGCGGCGAGGCCGTCGGCGTCGGGGTGCCGGGCCTGGTGAGCGCCGACGGCGTGCTGCGCGCCGCACCGCACCTCGGCCATCTGGTGGACGTTCCGTTCGGTGACCGGGTGGCCGAGGCGCTCGGCATCGGATGCGTCGCCATCGACAACGACGCCAACTGCGCATTGCGCGCCGAGATGGCCGTCGGTGCGGCCCACGATGTCGACGATGTGGTGCTGGTCACCCTCGGTACCGGTATCGGCGGGGCCATCGTCGAACGGACGGCATCGATCCACAGGTCGGCGTCGGCACTCAGCCCGCCACCGATGACGAACAGGCCCGGATCGAGGATGTCGGCCAACGAGGCGAGCCCGGCACCCACCCACCAGGCGAAGCGGTCGACGACCCCCATGGCCACCGCATCTCCACCGCGAGCGAGCGCGATGACCTCCTCGCCGTGGGCGACATGCAGGCCGGCCACCGCCGCCAGATCGACCAGTCCCGTGCCCGAGGCCCGACTGGGTGGTGCGGGTGTGGATGGATGACCGTCCCGGCGCGCTCGGTGCTCTGGCTGCCCGAATCGGCGCGGTGGGCGGCAATCT
>JBJTGD010000168.1:0-22828 GCA_046093735.1 Acidimicrobiia bacterium
CGGTGGGGTCGAGCTTGGAGTCCCACGTGTCGACCTTCAACTGACGACAGCCGACGCCGCCGTTGGCGTTGGCCCAGACGGCGAAGGCCTTGACCGCATCGATGTTGGCCTGGAAAAGTCCGGGCGCGAGAGCCGAACCGACGTCGGCCATCACCTCGATGCTGATCGTGTCGGCTGTCACGCCGATCTCCGTCGCCTGGAGCGCTTCCTTGGTGCAGTTGGCATTCGCCTTGGAGCTCGAACCGCTGTCCGAACTCCCTGAATCGGACCCGCTGCGACCGCAGCCCACGGCGAGCACGCCGACGGCCAGGATCGAGACGAGCCCGATGGTCCACTTTCGCTTCACTCGGGGTCCCCCTTGGTCGTGCAGACCCACCCCCCGGCGAGTCAGCGAAGCGCACCCTAGCCCGTCAGCGGGACCGGTGTGACCAACAGCACAGATCCCTCGGGACGAGCCCGAGGGGCGCCGGGTCAGTCGAGGACGAGCACCCCGCGGGCCACGCCGCCCTCGTGCATGTCGTGCACGGCGTCGTGGAAGCCGTCGAGCGGATAGGTGGCGCTCACCAGCTCGTCGAGCATGAACTCGCCCCGCCGGTAGAGGTCGATGATCTGGGGCATGTGGGTGTGCGGGCTGTAGGACCCGGCCCGACAGCCGATGACCCCCCGCTCGTTCTGGGTGAACGGCTGGTAGGGCAACTCGAACTTGGCGTCGCCACCCGGGGTGCCGATGATGACCACGTTGCCGCCCCAGTCGAGCATGTTGAGGGCGTTGAGCGTGACCTCGGGTCGGGCCACCACGTCATAGACCCAGTCGACCCCACCGGCGCCGAACGGTCCCGAGAGCTCACCGGGCTTGTAGGGCACGAGGGTGCGGACCTGATCGACGATGTCGGCCGACCGACCGTCGAGGAAGTCGGTGGCGCCGAAGGAACGGGCCAGCGCCTCCTTCTGCGGATCGACGTCGATGGCGATGATGCGACTGGCCCGGCGCACGCGCAACGCCTGGATGGCGTTGAGGCCGACGCCGCCGCAGCCGTAGACCACCGCGGTCTGGCCGACCTCGACGTTGGAGCGGTAGAGCACGGCACCGGCGCCGGTCATGACACCGCACCCGACGAGACAGGCCGAGGTGAACGGCACGTCGTCGGGGATCTTCACGGCTTGGATGGCCCGCACCACGGTGCGCTCGGTGAACACCGAGGCGGCGGCGAAGTTCCAGCACGGATCGCCGTCCAGCGTGAAGGGCTGCGCCATGTTGCCAAGGGTGGAACGACACCGCGTCGGCTTGCCGGCGCCGCAGGCCTTGCACATGCAACAGGCCTGGAGAGTGGACACGATCACGTGATCGCCGACCGCCACATTGGTGACACCGGTGCCGATCTGTTCGACGATGCCTGCGCCCTCGTGGCCGAGCACGGCCGGCGCCGGCCAGCCGAAGGCGCCCGAGGCCGCGGTGATGTCGCTATGACAAACACCGGCGGCCATGATCCGCACCACGACCTCACCCGGTCCGGCGTCGCGGACCTCGAGACCGTCGAGGACCTCGGCGCCCTCTCCCGTGTAGACGATTCCCTTCATCGTTCCCCCTTCTGGTTGTCGGGACTCACGAGCCCCAGATGATCGACTGCCATTCGGTGTAGGCGTCGAGACCCCAGTTGCCACCGTCACGACCGATGCCGGACAGCTTGAAGCCGCCGAACGGCGTCTCGTGGTGGGTCTGGACACTGTTGATGCCGACGCGCCCCGAACGGATCTGCTTGGCCACCTCGAAGGCGACGGGCGTGTCCGAGCCGAACACGTAGGAGAACAGTCCGTAGTCGCTGTCGTTGGCGATGGCGATGGCCTCATCGACGGTCTCGTAGGGCACCACCACCACGACCGGACCGAAGATCTCCTCGCGCACGGGCGACATGCCGTTGTGGCATCCGGCCAGCAGGGTCGGGCCGACGTAGAAGCCCTTGGACATGCCGGTGTCGCGACCGTCGACGACCAGTTCCGCGCCCTCGGCCACTCCGTTGTCGATGTGGGCGAGGATGCGATCGCGCTGCACGGCCGAGATCACCGGACCGACGGTGGTGGCGGGATCCAGCGGATCGCCCACCTTCAGCGCCCGTGCTGCGTCGGCCAGACGCGACACCAGTTCGTCGTAGCGACTGCGGTGCACGATGACGCGCGTCGGGGCGGTGCAAATCTGGCCCGAGTGGAAGGCCCACACACTGGAGATGCCGGCGACGGTCTTGTCCATGTCGGCATCGGCGAGCACGACACAGGCGCCCTTGCCGCCCAGCTCGTGCAACTGGCGCTTCATGGTCGGCGCGCCGGCGGCCACGATGGCGCACCCCACGGCGGTGGAACCGGTGAACGACACCATGTCGACGTTGGGGTCGGCCACGAGGTCGGCGCCGACCTTGGCCGCACCACCGGTCACGATGTTGACCACGCCCTTGGGGAAGCCGACGTCATCGAGGATCTTGGCCAACTCGATCACGCACAGCGGATCCTGCGGGGCCGGCTTCATCACCACGGTGCAGCCCACGGCGAGGGCCGGCGCGATCTTGCCCACCGTGTTGGTGGTCGGGAAGTTGTACGGGGAGATGCAGGCCACCACGCCCACCGGCACCTTGCGGGCATAGCCCGACATCAGCGCGCCGGCAGCCAACGGTGTGGTGCCGATCGGTTGGGGCGGCAGGGCCACGTCGAGGTTGTGCAGCGCGCCCTTGGCGTAGCGATCGAAGCGCGAGATGGCCACCGGGATCTGCATCATCGATCCAACCGAGGCGGTGGCCCCGGCCTCGGCGATCACCAGCGGGATCAACTCAGGAGTGCGCTTGGCCAGCTCGGCGCCGGCGGCGGCCAGCAGCGCGGCGCGCTCTTCGGGAGGGGTGCGACTCCACGCCGGGAAGGCCTCGGCCGCGGCCGCGGCGGCGCGGGCCACATCCTCGGACGAGGCCTCGGGCGCAGCGGCGACGACCTGTTCGGTCGCTGGGTTGATGATGTCGTAGGTCCCTGCGCCGCCGGGGACCCACTCGCCCGCGATGAGTTGGCGGTACTCGGTCATGGCTGCCATGGGCTCGAACCCTACAGGCGACGTGCGAGGGCAGTATCCGGCGACGACGGCGCCGACGGTGGCGACAACGACCGTTCCGGTGGACCGCCCGGGACCCCCGTGTAATCTGACGGTCCGTCAGAAACACCCATGAGGGAGTGACCATGCTCGACACGATCATCAGGGGCGGCACGGTCGTCGACGGCACGGGCGCAGTCCCCCGTCGGGCCGACATCGGCATCCGCGACGGTCGCATCGTCGCCATCGGTGAGATCGGCGAGGACGCCGCCGAGGTGATCGACGCCACGGGTCGCATGGTCATGCCCGGCGTCGTCGACGCCCACACCCACTACGACGCGCAACTGATGTGGGATCCGTCGGCCACGCCGTCGTCGAACCATGGCGTCACCACCATCATCGCCGGCAACTGCGGGTTCACCCTGGCGCCGTTGCGCCCCACGCCCGACGAGGCCCGCTACCTGCAGGAGATGATGAGTCGCGTCGAGGGCATGCCGCTGCCCGCCCTGCGGATGCTCGACTGGGACTGGGAGACGTTCGAGGACTACCTCGGTCGCTTCGAGGGCAAGGTGGCGGTGAACGCCGGCTGGTTGGTGGGCCATTGCGCCATCCGCCGCTATGTGATGGGTCCGGAGGCCGTGGGCGGCGAGGCCTCTCCCGAACAGGTCGACGCCATGGTGGCGGAGTTGCGCAAGGCCATCGAGGTCGGCGCCCTGGGCTGGTCGTTCACCACCTCGGGCAGCCACAGCGACGGGGACGGTCAGCCGGTGCCCAGCCGCTGGGCCTCCACCGACGAGATGCTGGCCATGGCCACCGAGGTCGGTCGCCACGAGGGCACGACCCTCGAGGGCATCGTGCCCGGTTGTCTGGACCGCTTCGCCGACGACGAGATCGAACTGCTGGCCTCTCTGAGCGCCGCGGCCCAGCGCGTCCTCAACTGGAACGTGCTCACCATCGACTCGCGCGAAGCCGATCGCGCCACCCGACAACTGTCGGCCAACGACGTGGCCAAGGCCAAGGGCGGCCGGGTGGTGGCGCTCACCATGCCGGTGCTGGTGCCCATGAACATGAACCTCGAGACCTTCTGCGGCATCTGGCTCCTGCCCGAATGGGAGTCCACCCTGCGTGTCGATCGCGAGGAGCGCAAGCGCCGTCTGTCCGATCCGGCGGTGCGGGCGATGCTGCTCGAGCGTTCGCACTCCCCCGAGGCCGGCATCTACCGACGACTGGCCGACTGGGAGGACTACGTCATCGGCGACACGTTCGCCCCGGAGAACGAGGGTCTGGCCGGTCGGGTGGTGGGCGACATCGCCGCCGAGCGCGGCGCCGAACCGTTCGACACGTTGCTCGACATCGTGGTGGCCGACGATCTGCGCACCATCCTGTGGCCGGCCCCCAAGGACAAGGACGCCGAGTCCTGGCGCCTGCGGGTCGAGGTGTGGAACGACGAGCGGGCCATGATCGGTGGCTCCGACGCCGGTGCGCATCTCGACCGCATGTGCGGCGCCACGTTCCCGACACGGTTCCTGGGCGACATGCTCAATGGTCGGAAGTTGCTCCCCATCGAACGGGCGGTGCAGTTGATCACCCAGAAGCCGGCCGACCTGTTCGGCCTGGTGGGTCGGGGCTCGATCGTCGAGGGCAACTTCGCCGACATCGTCGTGTTCGATCCCGAGACCATCGGCTCGGAGAACGCCCGCCTCGTGGCCGATCTGCCCGGCGACTGCGTGCGCCTCACCGCCCGGTCCTACGGCATCGAGCGCGTGCTGGTGAACGGCACCACCGTGATCATCGATGGTGAGCCCACCGGCGCCACGCCGGGCACGGTGCTCAAGTCGGGACGCGACACGGTGACCGTCCTGCCCTGACGCACGCGTCGGGCAGTCCGGTCACACGGTTCAGGCGGGGGTGTCGGCGAGGATGCGGCCCAGTTGCAGCAGGCTGGGGGTGGTACCACCCAGTTGCAGTTCCTGCTTCTTGGCCCACAGGTAGTAACGGTGCAGCGGGTAGTCGCGATCGACGCCCACGCCACCATGCAGATGGGTGCACGCCCGCACGACACTGGCGCCACCCTCGGAGGCCCAGTACTTGGCCGTGGCCGAGTGGGTGCCGGCATCGAGTCCGTCGGCCAGCCGCACGGCGGCCTGCCAGGCGGTGAGCTCGATGGCGTTCGAGTTGATGCGAGCGTCGGCGGCGCGTTGGGCCACGGCCTGGAACGTGGCGATCTGACGATCGAACTGCACGCGCTCCTTGACGTAGTCGGCCATGATGGCCACGGCCTTGTTCGTCACGCCGCTCATCGTCAGCGACTGACCCGTCCATCCGCTCTGGATGAGGCGATCGAGGGCCTCGGGACCGGCGATGCGCTCAGCCGCGGCGCCACTGAACGTGACCTTGGCGTCGGGGATCGAATCGGTGGTGTCCTGACGCTCGACGGTCACACCCGGGGCCGAGGCCTCGATGTAGTAGAGGCCGTCGGTGGCCGACACGATGAAGGCATCGGCCACGGTGCCGAACAGGACGTTGGTCTTCACGCCGTCGAGCGCTCCACCGGTGGCGGTGAGCGACGGCGAGTGCACATCGCCGACGAGGTCGTGCAACGCCACCGTCACGATGCGCTCGCCGCTGGCCAGACCGGCCAGGTGCTGGGGCGCGTGCTCGGCCAGGAACGGACCGGCCATGGCCATCACCGGCAATGCCGGCACGGGGGCCACGTGGCGGCCGACCTCCTCGAGGACGATGGCGATCTCGGTCCAACCGAGACCGGCACCGCCGTCGGCCTCGGGCAGGGCGATGCCCACGATGCCGAGGTCGGCCAGTTCGCGCCACAGGTCGAGGTCGACGCCGGAGCCCGACTCGACCTCCTTGAGGCGCTCCATGGTGCACCGGTCGGAGAGCACACGGGCCACGAGGCCGCGCAGCTCCTCCTGATCAGGAGTGAGTGAGAAGTCCATTGAACCGGAGCCTTTCAGCGGGCCGAGCGGGGGAAACCGAGACCGAACATGGCGATGAGATCGCGCTGCAGTTCGTTGGTCCCTCCACCGAAGGTGAGGATGATGGTGCCGCGGATGCCGGCCTCGAGTTGCGACCGCAGGATCGACTCGGGCGAATCCGAATCGAGATAGGCGCGCGGACCGAGCACCTCCATGAGCAACTGGTAGGAGTCCAGGTAGAACTCGGTGCCGAACACCTTCACGCTGGAGGCATCGGCCGGATGCAGCGACTCGCGGTCAGCCGACCACGCCACCTTCCAGTTGGCCAGACGCAGGTACTCGAGCCGGGCGTGCACGCGGGCCAGGTTGAGTTGCACCCACTCCTGATCGATCACGCGACGGCCGTCGGGCAGCAGCGTGTTCTGGGCCCACTCGCGCACGTTGGCCAGATGACGCTCGGGCATGCCGCTCGAGCACAGCGTGACGCGCTCGTGGTTGAGCTGGCTGGTGATGAGGCCCCAGCCGCCGTTCTCCTCGCCCACGAGGAACTTGGCCGGCACGCGCACGTCGTCGAAGTAGGTGGCGTTGATGTCGTGCTCACCCATGAGACGCAGCGGCTGGATGGTGATGCCGGGCGTGTCCATCGGGACGATGATCACCGAGATGCCCTTGTGCTTCTTGGCCTCGGGATCGGTGCGCACGGCGAGCCAGCAGTAGTCGGCACCGCCGGCCAGCGACGTCCACATCTTCTGACCGTTGATGACGTACTCGTCGCCATCGCGCACGGCGCGGGTCTGCAACGCGGCGAGGTCGGTGCCGGCGCCCGGCTCCGAGTACCCGATGCAGAAGTGGATGTCGCCGGCGAGGATCTTCGGGAGGAAGAACTCGCGCTGCCACTCGGTGCCGTAGTTCATGATCGTCGGGCCGACGGTGTTGAGCGTGAGCATCGGCACCGGCGCACCGGCCCGCATCGACTCGTCGAAGAACACGAACTGGTCGATGGGTCCACGGGCCTGACCGCCGTACTCCTTGGGCCAGCCGATGCCGGCCCAACCGTCGGTGCACATCTGCTTCCAGACGCGCTTGGTGGCATCACCGATGCCATGACTGTGGGACAACTCTTCGACCGTCGTGGCATCGAGGAGGTTGTCGTAGTACGAGCGCAGTTCGGCCCGCAGTGCTTCTTGCTCTGGTGTGTATCCAATCTCCATGGAAAGGGACACTATCCCCACGCCGGGGCCGGTCACACGCCTGCGGACCGCTAGATTCCCGGCGCGATCGACGAGGAGGGGCGATGACGTCATCGGGCACGAGGGTTCGGGTGGTGGGCGAAGGGTCCTTCGCGGCCACTGTCCGATCCGCCGCCGACCGGGTGGGGATGGAGGTGGTCGAGGACGAGACGTACCACGCCATGGTCTTCGCCCCGTGGGACGCGGCGGCCATGGCCCCGGTGCCCTTCGGCGAGTTGACCGACGAGCAGTTCGGGGTGGCGTGGCAGCGCACCATGGACGACGCCGTGGCCGCCTGCGTGGCCGCTCGCTCGGCCTTCGGCGACGCCGGTGGCGCCATCGTGCTCACCGCCCCCACCACCGGCATGGCCGGCGGGGCCCGCTACGCCCACTGGGCGGCGGCGGCCGAGGGCGTGCATGTGCTGGCCCGGTCGGTGGCCCGACAATGGGGACCGGAGGGCATCGCCGTGAACGTGTTGGCCTTCTCCCCCGACGAACTGGGCGTGGATCCGGCCGTGGCCGGTCCCGTGTCGATCGCCACGCCGGCCCGGCCGGGCGCGTCGATCGACGGCGCGCTGCGCTTCCTGTGCTCCCCCGATGCCGCCGACGTGGCCGGCCAGACCCTGACCGTGGACGGTGGACTGTGGATGTGAACGCGCAGGCCGTGACGCTCACCGGCCGGGTGGCCATCGTGACCGGGGCCGGACAGGGCGTGGGTCAGGGCATCGCCGAACGACTGGCCCAGCTCGGCGCCCATGTGGTGATCGCCGCCCGTCGGGCCGAGACCGGCGAACCGGTGGCGGCGGGCATTCGCGCCGCCGGCGGTTCGGCCGAGTGCATCGTCACCGACGTGACCGCCCGGGACTCGATCGCCGCCTGTGTCGACGCCACCGTCGCCGCTCACGGTCGCCTCGACGTGATGGTGCACAACGCCTTCGCCGGTGGGAAGGCCAGTCGACTGGAGGACACGCCGCCCGACGCGTGGTTCCAGATGTCGTACACCTCGGTGTGGGCGTCGTTCTGGTGCGCGCAACTCGCTCACCCGCACCTGCGGGCCAGCGATCAGGGTCGACTGGTGCTGGTCACGTCACCATCGGGCGTCGAGGGCAGCGCCAACATCCCGCTCTACTCACCGTCGAAGGCGGCGCAGCGGGCCATCGCCAAGTCGTTGGCCCGCGAGTGGGGGCCGGAGGGGATCACCGTGAACTGCATCGCACCGGTGGCCGAGACGCCGGCGCTGGCCGGCGCGTTCGCACAGGTCCCGACCCTGCGCGGGGCCATCGAGGCCCGCACGCCACTCGGCCGCATCGGCGACCCGACCACCGACATCGGCGGGGTCGTCGCCTTCCTCGCCGGTCGTGATGCCGGTTATGTCACCGGACAGACCATCGTGTGCGACGGGGGTTCGTTCCTCGGGTTGTGACCGGGTCCTCGGTTCACGGACCGGAGAACGTCACCGTGATGGCCGAATCGTTGCCGCTGCCGCCGGATCGGTCGCAACTGAATCCCGTCGGGGCGCTGCAGGAGTAGGAGTTGGACCCGATATAGGGGTTGTTCCAGTTGACGGTGAAGCCCGCGGGACCCGATCCGGAACCGAACGTCGCCCGACCCTCGGTGCCGGTCATGAAACCGTTGGACTGCGTGCGCCATGTGGCCTGAGTCCCCGGCGCGATCGAATCGGCCGGATAGGAGGCCCACTCCCCGCCGTCGAGGACCACGTCGCCGCAGCCGAGCGGTTGCGACGTGCGATTGATGACGGTGATGGTGACGCTGCGCGCACTCGACCTGTTCCCCACCGGCGGGGAATCGGCCTTCGCTGCCGAACCGCTGACACGACAAGTGGTCGTGGGGTGATCGAACGTGATGGCGCGGATCATGGTTGCGGCTCGCGTCGGTCCGTACTTCGCAGCGAGCGCAGCGCGCAGATCCGACCAAGCGCGACGCGCCGCGCCGCACGCGCCGGTGACAGCCCGCTGGAAGTTGGTGACCCCGTCGACGGTGATCTTGCCGCGATCGGTCAACGGATCGGTTGCGACACAGTTTCGAGCATCGACGGTGCCGTTGTCCTTGTTCACGACCGAGTGCGCGGTGCGGACCAATGTTCCGAGGAGTGTCGTGCACGGACTCAGCGGGAGACTGTCGTCGCACCCCGAGAGGAAGCCCTCGGGGATC
Source organism: Acidimicrobiia bacterium (assembly GCA_046093735.1). Lineage (GTDB taxonomy): Bacteria > Actinomycetota > Acidimicrobiia > Acidimicrobiales > Acidimicrobilacustridaceae > Acidimicrobilacustris. Next base: position 9,399 of record JBJTGD010000168.1, read on the forward strand.
GGTGCGGCGATCGGACCGGGATAGGCCATGAACGGCGGCTGCGCCGTGTTCCCGAGACCACGGGGATTGGTCAGGCCGACAGCCTGATCGGGATTGGCGACATCACCCCAATTGGAATGCGACCAGATGTCCTCGTAGTTGTGGAGCGCCCGGCCGAGACCATTGAGGACATTGCACTTGGCCGAGTAGTCCGAGGTGTTGCCCTTCTGGGGATCGGGCAACTTGCACGCGTTGTAGGTACCGCCCAACCCGTTCACGATGTCGGTCTGGGCCGGATCGATCGAACCATCGGGACGCAGCAGCTTCCCGGCGCTGGCGACGGCGAAGTCCATGTAGGCCTGATACCACTCGAGGCACTTGTTGAACTCGACCTGCGCCTCGTCCTGCCGGTGGGTGCTCCCGTAGCCGTAGTCGATGTCGTCGCAGTGACGCGCCGCCGGGTTGGGCGAACCGTCGAGGGGATTGTCGGGCTCGCCGACCGCCCCGAAGGTGCCGCTGCGACCCGCCAACATGCTGAGTGAGATGCCCTGCCAGCAGTCGGTCACGGGATCATCGGCCGCACACCCCAGGGTGCGGGTGATCGGCTCATGGACCACTCGCTGGGAGGTGCCGGCGATCTTGACCGATCCGAAGGCCGCGGCCGTCTCGGGTCGATCGAAACCGACGATGGCCGCGCCCACCAGCACGACGAGGACCGTCGCGACCGTGACGACGGCGCGACGGATGGAGCGACGGGAGTCGGACATGTCGGTCACCTCAGTGATCGGGGGGATTCCATCGGTACAGGGTCTCGCCCGAGGGGACATCCACCCCGACCGACGCAGCAACGGCCCGGATCTGCGTCTCGAGTTCGGCGGCTGCGGCATCGGCGGCGCGGGCGGCCTCGAACTGGCGCCCGACGAGGACGCGATTGTCGAGGTTGGTCGCCGCCACGACAAGGGCGGCCTGGTCGACTGCGAGCAGGGACCGGACGCGGGCCAGGAGCGCAGTACCCGCTCCGGGCCATTCGGTCCGCAGTGGATCCCACAGCGGATCGGACTCGGTGTCGAGGAGTGCGCCGCATTCCTCGACGGCCTGACCGGCGGCCGTCACCAGGGGAAGGCTGACGAGGTCGCTGTCGTTGATCGCCGCCTCGGCCGCCAACGCGTCACCGACCGCCTTCGAACTCGCCTCGCACGGGAACAGGGCCTCCGAGGCTCGTCCGAACCAGTCGCTCACCTCATCGGCCGTGAGTTCGGAGCGCTTCGCCGATGCCGACAATCCGTCGGAGCACGCGGCGGCGACGACGGCGATCGTCAGCCCGGCGGCCACGAGCAGCACTGGAACGACCGACCGACGGGGCCGCATCCTGTTCGACTCCCCGACTCGCACACACCCTCCGCTCGACCGACGACATCGGCACGGTAACCGACCAACTCACGGCGGTGCGGTCACGGTCCCGTCCCGGCGCGCCGGATGGCGGCTCCGACTCGCCTGACTATCTTCTCGCCCATGATCGAGATCCCCTCCGACTCCCTCGTCTTCGGCACGCAGTTGCCGATCCAGTCACAGGGTGCAGTGTTCGTCGCCCCGTGGGAGTCCTCCGCCACGCCGGCCGATCTGCTCGGCATCGCCCGGGCCGCCGATCGCAGCGGGTTCGCCTACGTCGCCGTGTGCGATCACATCGTCATCCCCCGCGACAAGGCGACGACGACGGGTCTGTGGTGGCAGGACTGTCTCACCACCCTCGGTTGGTTGGCCTCGGCCACGACGAACGTCGCGCTGCTCAGTCACGTCTATGTGCTCGCGTATCGCCATCCACTGACCGCGGCCAAGGGATTCGAGACACTCGATCACCTGTCCGGCGGACGGGCCATCGCCGGGATCGGTGCCGGTCACGTCGAGGCCGAGTTCGAGACGCTCGGGATCCCGTTCGCCGAGCGCGGCCGTCTGACCGACGAGCACCTGGTGGCCTTCGCCGCAGCGATGGAGAACACCTACGTGGGCGACATGGGGGCCATGCCCCGACCGGTGCAGACGCCGCGTCCGCCGATCTGGATCGGGGGCTCGTCGAAGCCGGCCCTTCGTCGTGCGGCGGCGTGGGACGGCTGGCTGCCCCAGGGTCCGGCGACGCGCGAAGGACTGGACCTGCTGCTGTCGACACGGGAGGCACTCGGTCGCAGCGACCGCCCGATGATGATCGGCCACATCGTGCTCACCTTCGTCCACGTGGGCACGCCCCGCACCGAACGGCGCCAGCCGTGCTACTCGGGGTCACCCGAGCAGATCGCCGAGGCGATCCTGGCCGAGACGCCCGCCGAGGTGAACCAGGTGCAGGTGAAGTTCGATGCCGATGACGCCAGCGAGTACGCCGATCAGGTCGAGGCCTTCGGCACGCAGGTGGGACCGCTGCTGCGACGGTGACTGCGGCCGGCGGCGGGGGCGACCGGTAACGTGAGCGATCCGCATCCGTCTCCGACGGACGTCAACCACAGGGGGATCCGTGGCACTGAGCGCCAAGCCGCACCCGATCGAGGTGGGCACGTTCCTGTTCACCATGGTCGAACCGCATCCGGGCCACGAGGTGGCCTACAACCGCTGGTACGAGCACGACCACTACTACTCGGGGTGCCTCGTCGGTCCCAACGTGTTCGCCGGTGACCGGTTCGTGGCCACCAAGCGCCTCAAGAAGCTGCGCTCCACCGCCGCCACCGACATGACCCCGGACCGCATGACGGGCTCCTACCTCGCCGTCTACTGGTGGCTCAAGGGCACCACCGACGAGTGCAACCGCTGGAACGTCGACAACGTGAACAAGCTGCACCAGCAGGGGCGCATGTTCGCCGAGCGCGACCATGTCCACACGCTCCTGTACGACATGCGCTGGAGCGAGGTGCGCGATCCACTCGGTTGCCCGATCGACCTGGCCCTCGACCACGGGTATCCCGGCATCGTGGTGGTGGCCGGTGACATCAACGAGGGCGTCACCCACGACCAGTGGGACGCGTGGTTCCGCGAGAACTGGTTGACTCGGGCCTTCACCAAGAAGTGGGGACCCGACGTGGTGGGCAGCGGCACAGTGATCCCCCTCGCCGACGACGCGCCGGCCGATGTGGTGCGGCCCGCCGCCGGTCCGCGCCGCTTCCTGCAACTCCACTTCCTCGACCACGATGCCGAGGAGGGCTGGGAGAAGGGCTACGCCCGCATCGGCGAGGCCATCGACGACAGCGGACTGGCCCGTCACGTGTGGACGGCCCCGTTCCAACAGACCAACTTCGGCACCGACGACTTCACGGACCAACTGCGATGAGACCTGAACTGACCGACAAGCGCATCCTCGTCACCGGCGTCACCGGACAGGTGGCCGGACCCCTCTCGGCCAACCTGGCGGCCGCCGGGAACACCGTGTTCGGCACCTCCCGGTTCGCCGATCCCGCCGCCCGCGACGCGGTGGCCGCCACCGGTGTCACCCCGATCGCCATCGACCTGGAGACGAGTTCGTTCGACGAGATCCCCGACGACCTCGACTACGTGATCAACATGGCCGTGGCCAAGTCGAACGACTTCGACCGCGACCTCACCGCCAATGCCGAAGGTGTGGCCTTCCTCATCGAGCGCGTGAAGGGCGTCGAGGCGTTCTTCCACTGCTCCTCGTGTGCGGTCTACGAACCGAACGGCCACGTGTCACACGTCGAGACCGATCCGCTGGGCGACAACCACCGCGCCATGGGCTTCCTGCCCACCTATTCGATTTCGAAGATCGCGTCGGAATCGGCGGTCCGCTACGCGTCGCGACGCTTCGACGTCCCCGCCGTCATCGCCCGACTCGACGTTCCCTACGGACCGACGCATGGTTGGCCACAGATGATGGTCACGCTGGCCCAGATGGGGATCCCCACCAACATCAGTGCCGACGCGCCCAATACGCACTGCTTCCTGCACGACCGCGACATGCTCACCTCACTCCCCTACCTGCTGGCCCAGGCCGACGTCCCGCCGCCCATCTACAACTGGTGCGCCCCCGAACTGGTGAGCATCGAGGAGTGGACGGCCGAACTCACCCGATTGACCGGTGTCGAGGTGCCGCTCGTCGTGAGCGAGCACTGCATCCCACCCAACCCGATCGATCCATCGAAGCTCCTGTCGCTCGGATGGACGCCAGAGGTGTCGTGGCGTGACGGTTTCCGCGAGATGTGCGCCACCTGCTTCCCCGATCTGGTGAAGGACTGAGCGTGCTGTCCGACGAGAAGATCCTCATCACCGGTCCGGCCGGGCAGATCGCCTTCCCCATGGCCCGGGACCTGGCCCGGGACAACGAGGTGTGGGGCATCGCCCGCTTCGGTGATCAGGCGACGAGGAACAGGGTGGAGGAAGTGGGCGTGAAGACCCTCACCATCGACCTGGCCGAACCCGACTTCTCGAACCTGCCCGACGACTTCACCTACGTGCTCCATCTCGCCGTGGTGCAGGGACCGGGCCTCGACTACGACTTCGCCATCCGCGCCAATGCCGAGGGCACCGGCCTGCTGCTGCAGCACTGCCGCCGGGCCAAGGCGGCACTGGTGATGTCGACTCATTCGGTCTACAAGCCACCGGCCGACGGCGATCCGTGGCACGTTTTCGCCGAGCCCGACCCGCTGGGCGACGTCAACGCCGCCCATGCACCCACGTACTCGATGTCGAAGATCGCCCAGGAGGCCGTGGCCCGCACCTGTGCCCGCCTGTTCGACCTGCCGGTGACCATCGCCCGCATGAACGCGTCGTACGGACCGGACGGCACCGGCGGTCTGCCCGTGATGCAGATGGACGCGCTGATGGCCGGCAACCCGGTGGTCACCCGCTGGGATCCGTGCATGTACATGCCGATCCACACCGACGACATCACCGCCCAGACCGAGGCGCTGCTCGACGGTGCATCATCGGCCCACCCCACCATCGTCAACTGGGCCGGCGACCAACCGGTGAGCGTGCAGGAATGGTGCGCCTACATCGGCGAGTTGACCGGCATCGACCCGGTGGTCGAGTCGCGTCCGGTGGACGGCACGCTGCGCGGGTCGGTCACCGACAACACCAGGCGCGCCGCCCTCACCGGTCCGTGCACCGTCGACTGGCGCGACGGCTTCCGCGACGCGTTGGCCCGTCGCCACCCCGACCGACTCGTCGGATGAGCGACGACGGGGCGCCGCTGGGCGGTCGCACCGTGGTGGTCACCGGCGCGTCGTCGGGCATCGGTGCGTCGGTGGCACTGGAGGCCACCCGACGAGGTGCCCGCGTGGCGATCGTGGCCCGGCGAGCCGAGCGACTGGCCGAGGTGCTGGCCGGTTGCACGGCGATCGCCGATCGCCAGCACGTGATGGTGGCCGCCGACCTCTCCGATCTCGATGCCATCGATGGCCTCGCCGACCAGCTCCGCACGGCGCTCGACGGACGGATCGACGTGGTCATCAACAACGCTGGTGTGCCCAAGCGTCGACGTACCGACGAGTTGACTCCCGCCGACGTCGAGGACGTCATGGCCATCAACTACTTCTCACCGGTGCGACTCACCCTGGCCCTGCTGCCCGGGATGCTCGAGCACGGCGATGGCGACATCGTCAACGTGTCGTCCATGGGCGTGCATTCGGTGGCGTTCGGCGTGAGCGCCTACTCGGCCACCAAGGCGGCGTTGGAGTTGTTCACCGAGGGTCTGTTCGTGGAACTGGCGACCACCGGCGTGCGGGCCCACCTGTTCGTGCCCGGCACCACACTGAGCGAGTTCTCCACCGACAAGCCCGGCAACAACGCACCGTTCCCCACCGACCCCGCGTCGGCGTCGACCAGCGACGAGGTGGCGGTGGCGTTGCTCGACTGCATCCAAACCGACTCGTTCCGTTCCTTCACCGGCGAACGGGAAGCGACCACGGCCGCGTCGCGCGAGGCCGACGTGAACGCGTGGCTGGAACGGATGCGCAGCGTGTTGTCGAAACGCGACCGCTGAGCGGTCAGGTCCCGATCAGGTCCCGGGCAGTTCCCAACGGGCCGGCCAGTCGAACGGCCGGTAGGTGGCCTCGGTGCCGCCGTCGCAGAACACGACCGATCCGCAGAAGAACCGGGCGTCGGGTCCCAGCAGGAAGGCCAGCAGACCGGCGATGTCCTCGGGGCGACCGGCGTGACCGAGCGGGATGGACGCGGCGAACGCCTCCATGCCCTCACGGATGACCGGGTCGTCGTAACCCTCCTGCACCATCGGCGTCATGATCATCCCGGGGGCGATGGCGTTCAGCGTGACGCCGGCGCCGGCCCAGTCCGGAGAGATGGCGTTGGTGCGCACCCAGCGGGCCACGGCCAACTTGGTGGCCGGATAGGCGAGGACCGATTCGCGCTGGTCGGCGATGGCCCGGGCGGCGTCCTCGTCGTCGGCCAGACAGGCCTCGACCAGTTCCATCGAGTACCCGGGCTGACACGTGGTCGAGTTGGAACTGATGGCCACCGCAGCGGAGGGCGCGCCGGCCACCAGCAACGGCCGCAGCGCCGACAGCAGCCGCACCGTGCCGAAGTAGTTCACCGACACCAGCAACGAGCCAGGACGGCCGGGCAGACCGGAGATGCCGGCGCACGGCACGAAGCCATGGAGCACGCCACCCGAGCGCTCGCCGATGGCGGCGATGGCTGCGTCACGACCCTCGGGGGTACCGAGGTCAGCCTCGATGTCGGCCCCGCGCAGATCGACACCGATCACCGTGTGGCCGTCGGCCCGCAGACGAGCGACGGTGGCCGCACCGATGCCGGAACCGGCACCGGTGATGGCGATCGTCCCCATCAGCGCTTGACCGCGTCGATGATGTTCTGCGTGTTCTGCTGACCCTCGTAGAGCTGACGCAGCAGCCACATGCGCAGGAACGCGGCCAGCGAGTAGCGCAGGAAGATCGCCGCGCCGGCCACGATCAGACCCAGTCCGGAGATGGCCAGACAGATGAGGGTCGTCACCTCGATGTCGGCGGCCTGGTTGCGGGCCGACACCCAACTGAGGAACGAGATCACGATCCCGACCAGCATCAGCAGGAAGCCCAGCACCTGGAACGTGCGATCACGTCCGGCACTGCCCGTCTTCAACTTCATGTCGTTCACATCGGCCTTGAACTGCTCGATGCGATCACCAGTGGTTTCCATGTCTCTCCGGTCTCAGGAGCCCAGGTAGGCGGCTGACAGTTCATCTTCGAGCTCAGCGGGCGTCCCCACGCGGATGACGTTCCCATGGAGCACGATCGCGGCGTACTGGGCGATGCCCAGCACCGTCCGAGCGAACTGCTCGGACACCAGGATCGATACTCCCTCCTGCGAGACCTGAGCCACGATCTCGTAGAGGTTGGCCACCACGAGGGGGGCCAGTCCCATCGACAGTTCGTCGAGGAGGAGGATCGACGGGTTCACGGACAGAGCCCGTGCCATCGACAACATCTGCTGCTCACCGCCGGACAATGTCCCGGCCAGCTGCTTGCGCCGTTCACCGAGTCGGGGGAAACGGGCGTAGGCGGTCTCCTCGACCTCGGACAGCGAGACCCCGGCCATGGTGGCCATCCACAGGTTCTCGCGCACGGTGAGGTTGGGGCAGATGCCGCGGCCCTCGGGGATGGTGCACATGCCGAGGCGAGCCAGTTGGTCGGCCGGCGCGCCGACCACGTTGCGACCAGCGATGCGCACCTCGCCCGAGGTGGGGGTGAGCAGGCCGGAGGCCACCTTGAGGATGGTCGACTTGCCGGCGCCGTTGGGCCCGAGGAGCGCCACCACCGCACCCTGGGGCACGACGAGATCGATGCCGTGGAGCACCTCGATCGACCCGTAGGCGGCGTGGATGCCGACGAGTTCGAGCAGCGGTGCGTCGGGATCGACGCCGTGGTCCTCGTGGTAGGTCGTGTTCATCCCACACTCTCCGGCGATCCGAGATAGGCGTCGATCACAGCGGGGTCGTTGCGCACCGCATCGGCCGAACCGCTGGCGATGATCCGTCCGAAGTCGAGGACGTGGATCGTCTCGCACACCTTCATGACCAGCGACATGTCGTGCTCGACCAGACAGATGCCGAGACCGTCCTCACGGACCAACTGCTTGAGCAGTTCACCGAACTGGTCGGTCTCCTCCTCGGTCTGGCCCGAGGCGGGCTCGTCGAGCAGCAGCAGCGTCGGCTGGATCATGAGGGCGCGGGCCAACTCGACCACGCGGGCCTGGCCGGTGGGGATCTCGCCCACCTCGCGGTCGGCGACATCGGTCAGGCCCACGAGCGCGAGGATCCGGTCGGCCTCGGCCCGGGCGTCGATGCGCGGCGTGCGCAGGCTCCAGCGATTGCGGATCTCGCCGGCCACCAGCACGTTGTCGCGCACGGTGAGCGAAGTGAACAACTCGAGCCGCTGGAAGGTGCGGGCCAGTCCCATGCGCGTGCGCTTGTGGGGCGGCAAATTGGTGACGTCGCGATCGAGGAAGGTGATCGATCCGGAGGTCAGAGACTGCAGGCCGGTGATGCAGTTGAACAGGGTGGTCTTGCCGGCGCCGTTCGGTCCGATGAGGCCGGTGACCGTGGCCGCCTCGACGGTGATCGAGACATCGTCGAGGGCGACGTTTCCGCCGAAACGGACCTTGACACCGGAGGTCTCAAGCAGGGGCATCGACCTTCTCCTTCCCGGGGAGGACGACGGCATCGAGACCGAGCACCTCGTCCATGTGGGCGAGATCCTCGTCGGAGTAGGGCCGCTCGATGCCGATCATCTCGGCCGGCACCGGCGGTGGGACACCGAACTTCTTCAACATGTACTTCTCGTAGATCTTGCCGCCGAGCGACGGCACGACGAACAGGACCACGATGGTGGCGATGGCGAAGTGCCAGTTGGTGAGCACACCGGCGGCGGTGAGCGCGTAGGCGAGCACCTCGATCCCGATCATCGAGTACATCACCGGCTTGGCGTCCTTGAGCCGCGAGAAGCCCTCGACGATGTCGTTCACCGCGCCCGAGGGACTCTTGCCCATGGTGATGCCGATGGTGGCGGGGAGCACGGTCACGGCACTGACGAAGAACATGAAGATCGCCTCGAGCCCGGCGTAGTCGACGGCGAACTTCTTGAGCGATCCGTTGAGCATCTCGATGAAGGCCACGAGGAACACACCGGCGAACAGGGCACCGGACATGTATCCGATGCCACCGACCACGGTGATCATCATGAGCGACAGGCTGAGCAGGATGTCGAAGCGGTCGGCGGTGACGTTGCCGGCCTGGGCCGACAGCAGGATCCCACCGAGCCCGGCGATGGCGGCCGACAACATGAACACCGAGAGCTTGAGGCGCACCACGCTCATGCCGAGGGTGGCGCACGCCGCGGGGCTGTCCTTCATGGCCGCCAGTCGACGGCCGTACCCGCTGTGGCGCACGAACACGAGGGCGATGGCCAGCACCGCGAACAGCACCGTGACCAACATCAGGAACGTGTCCTTCGAATTGAAGTCGATCGGGCCCAACGCCGGCTTCGGGATGTTGATCTGGCCGGTGGGGAAGATGGTGAACGACAACCCGAAGATCTCGCGCTCGGAGATCTGGGTCAGCACCATCCGGGACACGAACACGCCGAAGGCCATGGTGGCCAGCGCCAGGTACAGACCACGCAGACGCAGCGCGGGCAGGGCGATGATGGCGCCGACGATGGCGGTCACCACGCAGCCGATCACGATGCCCCACAGGGTCATGCGCGCGTCCTGTCCGGAGCCGGAGATGCCGAAGTGGAAGGCCACGACGGTGGCGATGGCCCCGAACGACATCACGGCGAGGTTGATCTCGCCGGCCAGACCGGTGAGCAGCACCAACGACAGGGCGATGATGGCGATGGTCATGGCCAGGGTGAGGGTGTTGACCGCGGTGGGCGCCATGATCACGCGCAGGGCGAACACGATCCCCACCAGGATCAGACCGGCGATCCACGCCGTGCGCATCGACGGCAGGCGGAAGCGCTCACGGGTGCGCAGGATGGTGGCGCCGCGCAGACGGTCCTGCGGCAGGATGATCAACACGATGAACAGGAAGATCATCGGCAGCGACTGGCGGAGGGCGCTCGACCACGTCCAGTTGGCCGGGAAGTAGGCCACGACGTAGGTGGTGGTCAGACCGATCACCAAGGCACCGACGAAGGTACGGGGCAGGCTGCGCAGGCGTCCGAACATGGCCGCCGCGAAGGCGTCGATGACCAACAGCGTGAGCTGCGACGCGCTCATGGCCGAGCCGATCATGGGCTGGATGAGGATGCCGGCCAGAGCGGCGAGGAAGGCGCCACCGGCCCACGACAGCATGGCCAGACGCTCGGGCCGGCCGCCGTTGAGTTGCAGCAGGTCGGGATCGTCGACCACGGCCCGCATGGCCACACCGGAACGGGTGCGGACGAAGATCAACCGGATCCCGGCGGCGATGGCAATGGCGATGGCGAAAGAGATGACGTAGTGCCACGGGATCCGCACCTCGCCCACCTCGATGAGAGCGTTCGGACCGAAGAACTTGAGGAACTGGCGGGGCGTGCTCGCCACCGGGCTCCAGATCCAGGTGGCCAGCGCCTGGAAGCCGAGCATGACGCCGATGGACACGATGATCTTGGTGACGTCCGAGGTGCCGCGCAGGTTCCGCATGACGACGCGGTAGAGCCCGGCGCCCAACAGCGGAGCCAGCACGCCGAGGACGACGATGAGGGCGATGGGTGCCGGCCAACCCCAACCCCACCGCAACTGCCAATAGGTGAACACGGCCAGCATGGCGATGGCGCCCTGGGCGAAGTTGAAGATTCCTGAGGTCGTGTAGGTGACCACGAGGCCCGAGGCGGCGATGAAGTACGCGCCGCTGAGGGCGAGACCGAGCACGGTGTACTGCAGGAAAGTGCTCACTGCGGTGTTCCCCCGGATCTGCTGGTCGGTCGGAGCGGGATCGAGTCCGACTCGTCCGCCCCCATGACGGGCGACACCCTAGTTGGTCGTCCCGAGCGGTTGCGCCGGTCAGTTCACCAGTCGACCGGTGTCACCCCAGTAGCGGGCGCGCAGCGTCTTCTTGTCGGGCTTGCCCAGCGCGCTCAACGGGATCGAGTCGACGAAGTCGACGGACTTCGGCGCCTGGACCGACCCCTTGGCCTCCTTGACCAGGGCGATGAGTTCGTCGGGATCGAGCTCGACGCCGGGCCGGGGCACGACCACGGCCTTGACCGCCTCGCCCCACCGGTCGTCGGGCACCCCGATCACGGCCACGGCCGACACCCCCGGGTGGGCGGACAGGACGTCCTCCACCTCGCGCGGGTACACGTTGAACCCGCCGGTGACGATCATGTCCTTCTTGCGGTCGACGATGTAGAGGAACCCCTCGTCGTCGGCCCGGGCGATGTCACCGGTGTGCAACCACCCGTGGGCGAAGGCCTCGGCCGTTTGCTCGGGCTTGCCCAGATAGCCCTTCATCGTGAGCGGGCCCCGTACGCAGATCTCGCCGGCCTCCCCCGGCTCCACCTCGACCCCGTCGTCGTCGAGCAGGGCCACGTGCAACCACGGCACGGGGCGGCCACAGCTGGCCAGCCGCTCAAGGTTCTCGGGATCGTGCTCCTCCTTGCGCAGCACGGTGATCGTCATCGGGCACTCAGCCTGACCGTAGAACTGGAAGAAGATCGGACCCATCCGGCGCACCGCTTCGGCCAGACGAGTGGGACTGATGGCCGAGGCGCCGTAGAACACCGTCTGCAGACTCGACAGGTCGTACTTGTCGAAGTCGGGATGATCGAGCAGCACATACAGCATCGTCGGGACCAACATCGTGGCGGTGATGCGGTGCTCCTGCACTGTCTGCATGAACGTGACCGGGTCGAAACCGGGCAGCACGGTGAGCGAACCACCCTTGAGCAGCGTCGGCGTGAAGAAAGCGGCACCGGCATGCGACAGCGGTGTGCAGATGAGGAAGCGCACCTCGTCGGGCCACTCCCACTCCGACATCTGGATCTGCAGCATCGACATGCCACCGCGGTAGGTGCTCATGATGCCCTTCGGCTTGCCGGTGGTGCCACCGGAGTAGGCAATGCCGCTGAGGTCCTCGGGATCGACGCGGGGCGAGACCAACGGCGCCGGATCGAAGGTGGCGGCCAGTGCGTGCAGGTCCTCGCCGAACTCGGTAGGACCGAGGGCGAGCACGTGCTCGATGCCCGGGACGCGCTCGACGAGCTCACGGGCCCGCTCGGTGAAGTTGTCGGGATCGAAGATCAGCGCCTTGGCCCCGCAGTCGTTGAGCACGTAGGCCTGATCCTCCACCGACCCCATCGGGTGCAACGGCGTGGTGCGCGTGGCCACCATCTGACTGGCGGCCATGTTGAACAGCACCTCAGGACGGTTGAGCGAGAGCACCGACATCTGCACGCCGCGGGTCAGTCCCTTCGAGGCGAGGGCCTGCGCGTACCTGCTCACCTGGTCGCGCATCTGCCGGGCGGTCATCTCGCCCACCCCGATGATGTTGACGGCCGGCACGTCGGGATTGCGACCGAAGGCGTGGATGAGCAGATCGGCCGGGAAGACACCCCGGTTGAGGTCGGTGAGGTCGGCGGTGTCGTTCGTCATGGCCGGCGACGGTAGCGCGCAGGCTATGCGCGGGTATCGGCCGGCGGGCCCGCGGGCGACTCAGCCCCAGTAGGAGCCGTCGAGCATGGCCTCCAGCAGGCGCCGGAACATGATGAGGTCGTCGGGATCCTCGGGGGCCACCGCCTGTCCGTAGGCGATGGACCGGGCACTGGTGCGCAACGAGACGGTGGCGAACCGCAGCGCGGCGAACACCTCGAACCACTCGAGGGCCTCGACGGGTCGGCCACTCAGTTCGGTGTAGAGCGCAGCCATGTCCTCACGGCGCATGAACTCGGGCAGACCGGGCATGGAGTAGGTCTCGGCCATGTCCTGGAAGAACTTGTGGAGGAAGATCATCCACGCCAGGTCGACCTCGGCCGGTCCGATGGCCGCCATCTCCCAGTCGAGGATGGCCGTCGGAGTCGGGCCGTCCCACAGCATGTTGCCGATGCGAGCGTCGCCCCAGTTGAGCACCGTCGGACCGCTCAGCACGGGCCGATTGGCCTCCAGCCATTCGAAGGTCCGCTCGATGAGCGGTGAGCGCCGTTCGGCACTGGCCCACTCGTAGTAGCGGCGTTCGTGCCCGAGATGCTGATCGAGGGCGTCCTCGCCGAACTGGGGACGGGCCAGGAACGACAGGTCCACGGTGTCGGGACGCAACTCGTGCAGGTCGACCAGGGTCTGCACCGCGTTGCGTTGCATCGTCAGCCGTTCGTCGGCCGACAGATCGCACACCCACCCGCCGAACACGTAGGGCGGGATGTCGGTCGGCGCCACGCCACCGAGCCGTTCCATCACCAGGAACGGAGTGTCGAGCACGGCGGTGTCGAGTACGACGTGCGTGACCACCGGCGCCGGCACCGAGG